>CAISPV010000021.1 GCA_903887485.1 uncultured Desulfobulbaceae bacterium
AAATGGTGGTGTCTGGATTGCCCCGGTCTCTTGGTCATTGGGGACATGCGGTTATTGCGGTCAGGTTTCGTCATTTTATCTGGATAGAAGATATTATCACCCTGGTTGAGCGGGCCATAGAGCAGGTTATTGGTCAGGAACAAGAGCAGAACAACCAGGATCTGCAAGGAACATTGTCTGTGGAATCACTGACCCGGCAAGTTGGGGTTTGCCTTGCGGAGTTATCTGCTTTAAAATGGTTTTCGGTAACGGTAGAGAATCTTTTTGAAGGTTATTCTACCTTTGCTACAACTTCTTATTCTTCCTGATTTATTCCTGTAGATATTATTATGGCCGATCTCCTTTTTGAAATAGGTACCGAAGAACTTCCCGCTGGTTTTATTCTCCCTGCCCTTGAACAGTTACAACAGAATTTTACCAGAAAGGCAACTGAGTTGCAGCTTGGTTTTGGGCAGGTCAAGGTGGCAGGGACCCCGAGACGTCTGGCCTTGATAGTTCAGGGCCTTGAGGAGAGGCAGCCGGATCGCCGGGAAGAGCTTTTGGGGCCTTCCGCCAAAGCAGGTCTTGATGCAGATGGCGGGTTCAGCAAGGCGGCTCAGGGCTTTGCCCGTTCAAAGGGTGCTGAGGCCGCAGTTCTTCGCGTTGTGGAAACGGCGAAGGGCGAGTACCTGATGCTGGTCAGAGAGGTGGTAGGTGTCCAGACCGCAGAACTTTTGTCTGATCTTCTGCGTGGGCTTCTTGCGGAGTTTTCATTCGCCAAATCAATGAAGTGGGGCTGTAACAGCAATACCTTTGTCCGTCCTATTCAATGGTTGCTGGCGCTTTATGGTCAGGATATTGTCAACCTGTCTTTTAATGGGATCGTCTCTTCCCGTTGTAGTCGAGGTCATCGGTTTATGGCCCCTGATGATATTGAGATTCAAGGTGCATCAAGTTATGAACAGCAACTAGCGGCGGCCTACGTCCTGGCTGATCCTGCCCGTCGTCGTCAGGCGGTGCTGGCAGAGATTGAGCGAGCAGTGGCTGAGAAACCAGGCCTTGCCGGCGCCCATCTGGCGATTGATGAGGATTTGGTTGATACAGTTACTAATCTTGTGGAATGTCCATTTGCGGTTTGTGGGACCTTTGATGAGCGTTTTCTGGAATTGCCCGATGAGGTGCTCATCACCTCAATGCGTGAACATCAGAAATATTTTCCAGTGGTTGATGTGCAAGGGCGTCTGCTTTCCTATTTTGTGGCGGTTAATAATACCCAGGTTGCCGATATCGCTCTGACTAGGAAGGGACATGAACGTGTCTTGCGGGCTCGACTTGAAGATGCCTTGTTTTTCTTTGGCGCTGATAAAAAAAGACGCCTTGAAGAACGGTTGCCCGATTTGGCCGGAATTATCTTTCAGTCCAGACTGGGAACCATGCTGGAGAAGAGTGAACGCCTGATTAAACTCTCAGCCATGCTGGCAGAGAAACTGGCACCGGAACAGATTGAGGCGGCCCAGCGGGCAGCACTGCTGTGCAAGATTGATCTTCTGACCAATATGGTTGGCGAATTTCCTTCTCTGCAGGGCGATATGGGGGCAGCGTATGCCTTAAGTGATGGCGAACCGGCAGATATTGCCTTGGCCATTCGGGAGCATTATCTGCCCAAGAGGGCTGGATCCGAACTACCTACCTCTACCCTTGGTGTCCTCGTTGGTCTGGCTGATCGTTTTGACACCCTGGCCGGATGTTTCGGTATTGGCCAGCAACCCACTGGTACTACGGATCCTTTTGGCTTGCGCCGACTGGCCCTTGCCCTGTTGCATCTTATTGGTGATCGTGGTTACAGTTTGTCCATTCGGGAAATGGTTTATAAGGCATTGGCCTTGTATGGTGACAAGGTTGATGGCAGCGCGGTGACTGTTGATGCGGTTGTGGCCTTTATCAAGGGACGTTTTGTTAATGACGCGGTGGCCAGAGGTATTGATCCGCAAGCAGTAGAGGCGGTGACCTCCCTTGGTTTTGATGACGTGAATGATTGCAAAAAGAAGATTGACGCCCTTGCTGCTATTCGTAACGAGGAGGCCTTTGGAGTTCTTGCGGCAGCATTTAAACGGATTCGCAATATCATTAAAGAACACCGAGGGGGAGAGGTTGTTTCTGCCTTGCTGGTGGAAGAGGCTGAACGAAATCTTGCGGATGTCTATGCTCACGTCTCAACAACAGTACAACCATTGTTGGCTCAAAAAGAGTATGGTCAGGCGCTTGCTCTGATGCTGGCCTTGAAAGAGCCGGTGGACCTCTTTTTCGAGTCGGTTATGGTTATGGCTGACGATGAGCAGATCCGTGGCAACCGGCTTAATCTGTTGACGGCTATTGCCCAGCTTTTTCTTCAGATCGGTGATATCTCAAAGATGACGGTTTTGTAGGAAATTTAAAAGTATTACACTGGAGTTTTGGTTCAGTACGAAAAGAGTGTATAAAAAAAAGGCCGTCTTTTTCAAGACGGCCTTTTTTTATACTTGTAACAGAAAAAAAGAAATTCTGCTTATTTGTGGCAATCAGGACATTTGGTAGGGCCGGCTTTCTTTTCGGTATGGCAACCCTTGCATCGTGTATGGGCGGCATCCTTGAAGGTTGCAACTTTTGCATTGGCTATACCAGCGGCCTTGTTATGGCAGGATTCACACTTCTCGTTCTTCTGGCCCTCTACATACGCAACTTGCTTGCCATCAGCACCTTTGGAATGATGGCACTCTTTACAGGCCATTTTTTCTTGATGCTTTGCGTGTGGGAAGGTTGCAGGTTTTGGTGTGGCACCGGCATCAATGGTGGATTTCAGGATTATTTCTGCTGGACCCTTGTCAGCGGCCATGCCGTTAGCGGTAAATCCAAGACCCATTGCCAAAGCAAAGGCTGCGGCGTACATTACGGTTTTTTTCATAATTTTCCCCCTTTTTTTAAGAATTTAACAGCGTAGATGAGTGATTATTCACTCATGTATTTTTTTAATATTGATATTATATACCCTCTTCCAATTTCTTTGTCAAGAAATCAGCATTCTGATTTCTTGACTATAAGTACAATAAATAATTGGATATTATCCTCTTTTAATAAGAGTTGGTGTAGGTGGTCAGATATTTTTTACAGATTATGTTGTTTAGTTTGATGAACCATAACTATGCAGGCCTGCAAGCAGGAAATTGACGCCATAGTAGGTGAATATAACTGAGATAAAACCAAAAATTGCCAGCCACGCAATCCGTGTGCCTCCCCAGCCTCTAGTATAACGGGCGTGCAGGGTGATGGCGTAGATGAACCAGGTGATGAGTGACCAGGTTTCCTTAGGATCCCAACTCCAGTAAGTCCCCCAGGCCGAGTTGGCCCAGATGGCGCCGGTGATAATCCCTATAGACAGCCAGAGAAAGCCAAAGACCATGGTCTTGTGAGTGATGTCATCAAGAACTTTTAAGGGAGGTAAGGAACCCAGCAGGGTAGTGTCGCTGCTCGTTGCCTGACGAGTCTCGCTGGTATTCTTGATCAGGTACATGATACCCAGGCCGGCGGCCACGGCAAAGGCGGCGTAGCCGATAAAACAGGTGACAACGTGGGCGATCAGCCAATTGGACTGCAGGGCGGGGATCAAGGGGACGATTTCCTTGGTGATTCCGGAAGCAAAAGAGGCGTAGGCCATGGCCAGGAAGGCAAAGGGAACAGCGAATGCCCCAATGATCCTGGTCTTGAATTTCCACTCAATAATCATATAAATCAAAATAATGGCCCAGGCAAAAAAGACTACTGATTCGTACATATTGGTCAGGGGCGCGCGTCCCATTCCCATCTGATAGGATTCCAGCCACCTGAGCCCGATGCCAGCCGTTTGAATCATAAAGGCGATGATGGTAAAGATTGTTGCCACTGGCCCCAGTCGCCTGGTCTTGAAGATGAAGAGGGCGGCATAGAGAATAGTGGAAAAAAGGTAAGTAAAGGTGGTGATACCGATGAGTTGCGAACTGTTCATGAGGTTAACCCCGTTAGGTAAGGTTTGAAGTGTTTTGTCAGATTGAAACTTGCAGACGAAGGCTCAATGCTTGAAATTTACCACTCAAGTCTTCTTGATTGTTTGTGTTAGGGTCTGAAATGTCTTTTCAAAACCAGCCTTGTTTTTATTGGCATTTCCAGTCATCAATATGGAACTTTTACCGTCTGTTTCCTCTCGGATATATAACCAGATGCGCTGATGAGACATGAAAAAAGCAACAACAAGGCCAAGAATCATTAAACCGCAACCGGTATAAACTGTCCATACTCCAGGATCTTTGGCAACCTGCAGGCCGGTAGCATACATCTGTTTTGCGGACACCGTAAAGTTATTCTGCGCTCGTTCCACAGTGGCTTGCTCGCCATCATCGAGCCAGAAGAGCGAAGGCTCGCCTTTGTCATCGGTCAGCCAGACCTTCATCCTGCTGACAGACTGCCCACGTGCTTCCGCATTGATAATGCCAAAGCGAAGACCGTTTTTTTCAGAGCTGGACTGTTGTTTATAGGAGGTAATTACGGTTTCGCTTAAGCCTGTATTTTTATTGGTGATTGTGATTAAAAAATCCTGGTATGCTTCGAAGCTTGATTGATAAAAAGTGAATCCCTTGTAACTGAGAGGGTCGTTGACGACAATGGCCTTTTCTTTTACCACCTTTCCGTTTTCCAGGATGGTAAGTTGTGAACGGTAACTTTTAGGCATTCCATTATCATAAAACTCGACATTAAAACGGTTGCAACGGACTTCAAAACCCAGATTAATAGGGCTGTTCGTGCCAAAGGCATAGGCCTTGTCCGTGGCTTTAGTCTCAGGCAGCATGACACTGCCCTTGAAGCCAAGGATAGAACCGATGATTGCTCCGGCAAAAATCACTAGGATGGAGGTATGCACAATATAGACACCGGTGCGGGTCATGGCTCCTTTTTGAGCGAAGAGGAGGTAAGCATTGTCGAGTTTACGTTCTTCAGCCTTCCAACCGCTGGTTTTGAGGAAGATCTTCAAAGCACTGGCGGTGGACTCCGGCGGATTGTCCAACTGCCAACGGCACTGCGGATCCATTTTTTCGAGGCGACTGAGCGGGGTGTTGAGGTTGTCCGTCTTGATCTGACGCCAGACCCCGGGGAATCTGTCCAGGCTGCAGACAATAAGGTTCAGGCAGAGCAGGCCGAGAAGACTCAAAAACCACGCCGAACCATACATGTTTGGCGTGATGGAGAGAATTTGAAAGAGATTGGCTGTGGCTTCTCCATATCTCTCAATATACCTTTGGGCTGTCTCTTTCTGGGGGATAATGGTCCCGATAATTGAGGTGGTGGAGAGGAAGAAAAGAGTGAAAAGAGCAAGTTTGACTGATGCGAAAAAGTCCCAGATTGGATTTCTGTTTTTCATTTTTTCTTATTTTGATAATTGTTGTTAATGTCTTGTCTTGTGTGGCATCTATCCTGGCTAAGAACAAGAGAAAAATACTTCTTACAGGTCTGAAAATTCAGGAATGAAAATGTTAATGTACACGAATTTTATAAAAGAGGATATGAAGAAACTTAGTTTCTTTTTATTTCAAAAAACAGTGTGTTTTGTTAAAGAATGAACACAGAAGATTTTTTACCAGAATGATCGTTATCATATGGTAACCTTATCAAGGTTGCAAGTGTTTTTACTGCATTTCTTGATGGTCATTTCAAAGAAAAGGACTTGCTATTTGAACGGACAAGGGGTATAAAAATGGCTTTTCGATTTATGGATATTTGTTTCATACATTCAAGATATTTAAAATGCCTGGTTGTTCTTGATTGTTGATAAAGAAATAACGGGCTAAGAAGCAAGGGAAGGAGAGAGTGATGGCTAAAGTATGTCAAATTTGTGGAAAAGGGCCTGTTACCGGGAATAATGTTTCCCATGCTAATAATAAAACTCGTCGTCGGTGGTTGCCAAACTTGAAAAAAGTTCATATGGTTGCCGCTAGTGGTAGTGCAGTAAGGGCACGGGTTTGTACGCGATGTATTCGATCTGGGGCTGTTGTCAAACCTGCTGCTTGAGATCTCCATTTGTAATTTGTAAAAGGCGAGTGGAGTAGTCCATATCGCCTTTTTTCGTTTGAGGTAAAGGGTAATGGTTGAAAGTGAAACGAAATTTCTCCCTTTTCAGGAAGCGACTAAGCTGGTAGCTGCCATTCAAGAGGAAGAAAATATCCATGACCAAGATCGGCGTATTCTGACGGTCTATAATCATGATGATCGTGAACTCTGCTGGTTTGATTTTGAAGAAGTCTTGCAAGAAATTGGCCCTGGTGACAAACAGCAGCAGCAGGATGCGGTGCAGAATTATATTCTCCACCATATTCCTGATTGGGTGCTGGACCTTTAAGTGTCGTTATGAAATAAACAGCGCCGTTGGCGTTGCTGCGTCTTGATTTTTTGCGATTTTTTCAGAATTGAGCAGTATCGTTTCGGATAGTGATTTGGTTCTACTTTGACATAGTTGGGGTGGTTGAGCGTGCTGGAGTTTGACTCTCAGCACATAGAAATAACTATTTTTTCGGGAGGTTGCCATGTTTGCTGCGCATAACCGGTGGTCTAATGTCTTGTTGTTGACTTTTCTTTCTCTTTTCTTCTTGGCTTCCGGGTGTGTCTCTACCGAGAATGGGGCCAAAGGTTCAGAAAAGATGCAAAACAATACCCTTACCATAAAGGGGAAGGTCCAGAAGATTTCTCTTTTAGAAGGGATCCTTGTTATCGCTCCCCCAAAGGGTGATCATGTTACCTTGAAAATTACTGAGAAAACACCGGTAACGGGTGGTTCAATGAAAGAGGTTGAAAAACTTCGACCTGTGCGGGTAACTTATACCGTAGAGGGAAAACAGAATATTGCTGTTTCCATTGAGCTTCTGACCCAAGGTTCATGTGGCTGAAATTGATTTTTTTTTGATTTTTCTGTTTGAAATCAAGGCCTGTTTGGGAACCAAGCAGGCCTTTTTCGTTAGCTCATTTCTTGTGTCAAGATTCCCTCTGGCATTTTAGGAACCAGTTCCCCACCTAAGTAAAAGCCTCCATCCATACGCAGAACGCTTCCGGTCATGAAGTCGGCATCACGTATCAGAAACAGGGCGGCGGTTGCCACTTCTTCTGCAGTCCCGGTGCGTTGCAACAAGGTATGATTCAGTAAACTTTGTTTTTCCTCATTGCTCAGAGCTGACCATCCTTTGGTTGCCTCTCCGTGTCGGTGCTGGATCAGGCCCAGCATGAGCTCATTTACCCGTATTTGCGGTGCGGCCTCTCTGGACCAGGTTTCGGTAAAAGATGAAATGGCCCTGTTGGCTGCGCTGTAGCCATCGTTGAAAAGATGTGCGGCTGGCCCGCTTCTGCCGGTCAGGCCGGAGATAGATGAGATGTTAACGATAGCACCGGTGCCAGACTGTTTCATCAATGGCAGACAATGATGGAATAACAGCAATTTGGCCTTGAGTGTGGTGCTGATTTCCAGATCCCATTGGTCATGGTTGTGGGCATGGTCATATGAGCCGTGGACTATAGGCATTCCGCCCCGTTCTATATTGTTGACCAGAATGTGGAGGGCGCCAAAATGCCTCTGGATAGTTGCCAGCATTTCCTGCACCTGTTTCTGTTCACGGAGATCAACCGGCAGGATCAGGACGTCAACATCTAATCCCTTGAACTCCTCTTTCATCTCCTGGATTGAATCCGGCCAGTCAAACGTGGGAAGGATCAGGTTGACCCCTTCCCTGGCCAGTTTTCTGGCAATGGCCCTGCCGATTGCCCTTGATGCGCCAGGGATCAGGGCAGTCTTACCTTGTAACTGCATGGCGTCGTCTCCTCTTTTTTGGCTTTCTCTTTCGTGGCCGCTGCAATCAGTGCCGATTGTTGTCTGCCCGGATGATATGGTTGTTTGAATAAGATTTCTTTTCTTGTAATTCACGGGGCAGGATATAAAGTAAAATTTCTTTTTTTAACTCATAACGATATCTAACTTTCATGAATCTGTTCCGCAAGGTGTAATAATGAAATGGGTAAATGCGCTGTTTTTTTTCTGTCTTGTTCTGCTCTTCTCTTCTGAGCCAAGTTTTTGTGGAGAGTTAGCAAAGAGTGGCGACCAGAAACAGTGGTGTCAGACCACGGCCTGGCCTCATGAAAAGAGTGATCTGGCCCCTGATCCTGCCTTGATATTTGGCTGGCTGGACAATGGCTTTCGCTATGTTCTGTTGAGGAATCAGGAACCGAAAGGGCGGGTGGGGGTCTATCTGGATGTCCAGACAGGGTCGCTCTATGAGACGGAAAAACAGCGGGGAATTGCCCATTTTCTTGAACATATGGTTTTTAATGGGTCAACTCATTTTCCGGCGGGCTCATTGGTCGATTATTTTCAGTCCATTGGCATGAGCTTTGGCGGAGATACTAATGCCCATACCAGTTTTGATGAGACAGTGTATCATCTCTTGTTACCAAGTGCCAGTCGTGAGGAAGTGGGCAAGGGGTTGCTGGTCATCTCTGATTATGCCCGTGGCGCCTTGTTATCAGAGACAGAAATTGAGCGGGAGCGCGGGGTTATCCTTGCGGAAAAACGAGCCCGGGATTCAGTGGAATATAGAACCCATGAGGCCGGTATGGCCTTTAGTATGCGTGGAACAAAGATTCCCGAGCGTATGCCTATCGGTATTCCTGAAACCTTGCAAAAGGTAGATCATGGAATGATGAAGGCTTATTATGATGCCTGGTACCGGCCGGAAAAGATGATTCTGGTTATGGTAGGTGATTTTGATCCTGCCCAGGTCGAACTGCTGGTCCAAGAGCGTTTCAAACCGCTCCATGCCGGAGGGGCAATGCCAGTTTGTCCGGAATGGGGGCAGGTGACTCATACCGGACCTGAGTTTTTTTATCATCATGAACCAGAAATGGGTTCTACTGAGATCACCCTGGAAACCGTGTGGAACGAGGTAGAGGGAAAAGATTCCCTCGCCCTGCAAACGCGAGAGATTTATGAAGCGGCGGCGGGTCGTATTGTTCAGCATCGCCTGGAGCAGCTTCTGGAAAAAAAGGATACCCCTTTCATTGAGGGAAAAACACATGCCGGCATGTTCCTTGGGCGCATTGGTTATGGTGTGATCAGCGTCAAGACGGATCCGGGCAAGTGGCAGTCGGCCTTGGGAAGGATCGAACAGGTCTTGCGTCAGGCCCTGGAGTATGGTTTTACCCAGCAGGAACTTGAGCGGGTGCAAAAGGAGATGTCGGCCGAGCTTGACTCAGCGGTGTCCACCGCCGTAACCCGTAACAGTCAGGAATTGGCGGCGGATCTGATCAGTAAGTTGAACAGCAACAAGGTGTTGATGTCGCCACAACAGGAAAAAGAGGTTTTTGCCCCTGTTGTTCAGAAGATGAAGGCTGCAGAAATCCACGCCGCCTTTCAACGGATCTGGAATCATCCAGTGCGACTGATTCAGGTTGTCGGCAGCGCCGATCTCTCCGGCAAGGATCCTCAGTTGCAGATCAAAGAGGCCTATGACCTAGCCTCTGCGCAAAAGGTGAATCCGCCGCAGGCAGAGGCTGATCTGGTCTTTCCGTATCTGCACCTTGGTGTTGACAAGAGACCGGCCCAGGAAATACAGCTGCCCGAGGTTCAGGCCGAGCGAATTGTCTTTGCCAACGGGGTGGTCGTCAATCTGCGACAGACGAAGTTCCAGGAGAATGAGGTGCAGGTCTCGGCCGATTTCGGGCAGGGGAAGCAGTCGGAGCCTCATCCTGGTCTAGCCATGCTGACGGAACAGGTCGTCAATGAATCTGGAACCGGAAAATTCACCAAGGCGGATCGGGAACGGGTCTTGGCGGGCAGCACAGTCAAGCTGGATTTCAAGGTGGGTGAGGCCAGTTTTGCCTGGAAGGGGTCGGCGGTAAACAAAGACCTTGAGCTTCTATTTCAGGTCATGCAGGCGCATCTTGCCGATCCCGTTGTGCGTGAGGACGTCTATAAAAAGGCGATGCAGGGCTTTGAGCAGATGTATGGACAGATGGTGAGTGATGTGAGCGGGGTCATGCAGCTTTCGGGGGAGTCTTTTCTGGCTGGCGGCAATAAATCATTTGGCCTGCCGCCCTGGGCTGAATTTTCAAATCTTAAACCGGAGCAGATTCGTGGCTGGGTGGAGCCTGCCATTTTGTCCGGGGGGCTTGAGGTGTCACTGGTCGGTGACTTTGACCTGCAACTCGGGCGTGAGCTGGCCAGGATGTATCTGGCGCCGCTCGCCAAAAGAGAGCAGGGTGAGGCGACAGCTGTGCCGCTTCATTTTCCAGCAGGGGAAACCTTGCGGCTGCCGGTTGACTCATCCATTGACAAGGCCATGCTGGTGGTGGCCTGGCCCACTGCTGATTTCTGGGATATCGAGAGGACCAGACGTCTGTATCTGTTGACGGAGATCTTTTCAGACCGGTTGCGCAAGGTCATTCGCGAGAAACTGGGGGCTACCTATTCTCCTCAGGTCTATAATCATCCCAGCAGAATCTATCCCGGCTATGGCGTTTTGCGGGCGCAGTTGATTGTGGCCCCCGATCAGATTGAGGTCTTGAGTCGGGCAGTGGCAGAGGTGGCCGGCGATTTATGGAAATCCGGGGTGACCGCCGAGGAGTTTGCGCGGGCCAAGGCGCCCATACTCACCTCGCTGAAGGATATGGTGCGGACCAATGGCTACTGGTTGCATTCGGTTTTCGCCCTGTCGTCACGGCATCCGCAACAACTGCAGTGGCCGGCGACGATTCTTTCAGGATTTGAATCGGTGACCAGGGAGCAACTGACGGCGTTAGCCCGTGAATATCTTGATCCGGCGAAGGCGGCCAAGATCATGATTGTTCCAGCGAACCAGCAGGCCGATAAGGGGAAATCGCCTTGAGAGCTCTGAGCTTAGCCGACCACCCAGAGGGCGATATCCTGGGAGTGTTTGAGAGTACGATCTGAAACGCCGCCGAGGATTCCCTTGGTCGTCCCGTCTCCCCGTCGTCCAATGACAATGGTTCCACACTGCTGTTTATGGGCCTGGCGGATAATACCGTGTGCTGCGTCCAGATCCGGTACCTCGGAAAGAGTGATGATTTTGCTCTCAGGGATGCCGGCCTCAATTAGAAGCCGGGTCGGGCCGTCGAAGATGTGATCTTCGCCAGCTAAGTAGGCGTCACACCACTCTTTTCCCCATATGTGATAACAGGACTCAGGATTTGCTTCACTCTTCTTTCCCAGAAAACGATGACAGTGGAAGAGAAAAATCGTGATATCCTTTCTTTCCTCCATGATATGGGCCAGGTGGTCAATGGCCAGCAGGGAGGGAATGGAACCATCTACCGGTGCCAGGAAATTTCTGTTTGTGACCTCACCATCAATGATCCAGAGCGGGATTTCGTGACAATTTTTAAGCAGGGTGGCCGAGACCGACCCCAAAAGCATTTCACTGATAGAATTTAATCCTCTCCGGCCCACCAGGATGCTGTCCATCAGGAGATGTTCGGCCTGGTGCTGGATGGTGATGGCAAGATCCTGTCCTGATATTTCCACTGAGGAGCTTATCCGCTCGGATGCGATTCCCAGTCGGACCAGTTTGTCTATTGCCCTCTGGAGATATCCTTGGGCTGTCTGTCTTTTTCTTCCAGCTCCAGGGGCATCTGGAAGCAGGGAGTTTCTGTCATCAGTTGCCACAGGGAGAATGCTTTCGCTTGAGCTGATACAGGTTATAAGATGAAAATGGACATCGGGCGTATCGGCAAAGAGGAGGGCGAGGTATTCCAGCGACTGACTGGAGTAAATGGATCCATCAATGGCAATAAGTATTTTTTTTTCCATGGTTGGCCGAAGGAAGAAAGTTTTTGTGTATATGTATAAGTTTATTTTATGGCCAGCCTCTATTAAAATCAACAGAAAAGAGGGACTGGCAAGAGGTGTGATAATAATACCCGTCCAGTGACGAGATTTTTGTTAAAATAATATTGGCTGAAAAATGACAGAAACAGTATAAGCCATTGCGAAATGATCAGCTAAATATTTTCTTTACGGTTCCTGAAGTCGAAGCTCACTCTTGAATCGTTGCTACCAATGAGGAGAAAAAATGGGGGAAAAAAGAGAAAGAAGGATGTGTACCCGTACCCCCTTTCTCACTGATGTGACGTTGAGGTCAGGGGGGGCTGATAGCGGCATTGAGGCTGATCTCCTGAATATCAGTATCAGCGGCATGTTTATACGGATTGATCAGGTGATTCCGATGGGGACACCCTGCACCATAGAGATACGAGTCACAGGCAATCATAGCCGTCTGCTTCTTGAAGACATCCAGGGTGAAGTGGTCAGACAGGATGAGCAGGGTGTGGCCATTCATTTTACTTCCCGAATGGAATGGTTTGTCCTCTTTAATGTCTATACCCATTATTGCCGGCAGGAAATGGAGAAGGTTGGGGGTGGTGACTCTGGGGTGTAGTTTGTGAGCAGGATTGTTACTTGTCCTGTTTCTGGCAATTGCTCATAACGCCCTGCCGGGAACTTTTGTTCTTGTTTTTTTTGGTTTTAGCGTATTGAAATTGTCCCATGTTACCGCACAATGAGATTGTGCAGTTCATTGATATCATTCTCCTGAATAGGGAAATGGGTCTTGAGCAGTTCGCCGATCTGGACAATGGCCTGACAGATGGCCTCGCATTGGCGTTTTTCCTTGATCCCTCTGGCGATCAGATCAATGACCCCCTGCCATTGTCCCGGATCAATGCGGGCGTCGATCCCGCTGTCGGCCAGCACCCAGACCTTGCGTTCGAGCACGGAGATGAAGATGAGAATACCATTGGCGTCCTTGGTCTTGTAGAGCTTTTCCGTAAAAAAACTGGCGAGCGCCGCTTCCTGCACCTCGGCCTCGACCTGACTCCTGGACAGGAATAAACGTTTCAACCTGGAAAACCGGTGCACCAGTCCATAAAAGACCGCGTACAGTGCTATGAAAAGGGTGATGAAGATCCATACATTCTGGGAGCCAAGCCAGAAAAGACCGCCAACCATGGGCATGAGCAGTAATGCCAGGGGCAGGGCCATTGTTGTTGCCCCGCAAATGATGGCGGTTGGATAGGTGTGGCTGGCTGAGACCACCATGGGGACGATCTCACCCGAGGTCTGCTGCTCCATCTTCTGGACAACGGCAGAGATCGCCTTCTGCTCAGCCTTGGTGAGAAACTGTTGTGCCAATGTCTTCTGTGTTTGCATTTTTTACCAGCTCCCTGAAGCGCCACCGCCACCAAAACTGCCGCCGACCCCGCTGAAACCACTGAATCCACCGGAGGAACCGCCGCCAAAACCACCCATTCCACCTCCGAATCCGCCGAAAAAGCCGCCTCCCGCCGCGCTGGCTATCCTGGCTGCAATCAGGCCGAAGATAAATCCCAGCAGGGCCAGCGCCAGCAGCCCCAGGCCACCCAACCCTAATATGATTGCCCCAAAAACCGGAGCGAAAATTGCCCCGGCACCCGCTGCCAGCCATGGGGCGCGGGCCAGTATCCTGCCGAGCACCGAGAAGAGGACCAGCAGAAAGATGATAATGGCGCCGGGATCAGCACCGCTATTGTGGCGCGACTGGGTGTTGGCGGCCGTAAACTCGCCTTTTGCCACGGCCATGATGGCGGCAATGCCATCGATCACCCCCTGGTCAAAGTTTCCTTCCTTGAATCTGGGGGTGATGATATCCCGGATGATCCGGCCGGAGACCAGATCGGTCAGTTTCCCCTCCAGACCATAGCCGACCTCGATGCGCAGTTTGCGATCATTCTTGGCGATCAGGAGCAGGGTGCCGTTATCCAGCTTTTTCTGTCCGAGTTTCCACGCCTCCACTACCCGCAGGGAAAAATCCTCCAGAGACGTGCCTTCCAGAGAAGGAACCGTCAGCAGCACAATCTGGGTCGATTCTGCTGTCTCAAATTTTTGGAGTACATCCTCAAGCTGGCGGGCCGTGGCCGGGGCCAGAATCCCGGCATAGTCATTGACCCGGCCTTTGAGTGGCGGAACCTCAAGGGCCAGCACAGGTTGGGTGTAAAGAAAGACCAGGGCCAGGGTGAGAAAGAGTCCGAAGATCCTTTTTTTTATGAGAAAATTGTTACCCATCGGAGATCAGAACGTGACCTTGGGCACAGCCTTGGCCGCTTCGTCTGCCTTGAAGTATTCTTTTTTCACGAGGTGCAGCAGGAACTTATTGGTCAGGCTTGCCGGAAATTTTCTGATCGAACCGTTGAACAGCTCCACCGCCTCATTATAGCGCTGGCGGGCCACGTTGATCCTATTTTCCGTGCCTTCAAGCTGGTTCTGCAGATCAAGGAAATTCTGGTTGGCCTTGAGATCAGGATATTTTTCCACCACCACCATCAGACGGGACAGGGCCGAGGAGAGCTCTCCCTGATTGGCTCGGAACTGCTGCATAGCGGCTGGATTGCTCAGATCCGCAGGAGAGAGCTGGACTGATGTTGCTTTGGCCCGAGCCTCGACGACCTTTTGCAGAGTTTCCTGCTCATGCTGGGCATAGCCCTTGACAGTGGCCACCAGATTGGGGATCAGGTCGGCGCGCCGTTGCAGGGTGGCCTCAATGTCGGCCCAGGCCTTGAAAACCGTTTCTTCCTGAGTCTGCAAAGAGTTGTAGCCGCAACTGGAGAGGAACAAGGCAACAATAAGCAGAACTCCGAAATTGATGATTCGTTTCATAAGAACCTCCTGAAAGAATGAGACGGAAAGAGAGGAGTGGAGCGTTGATGCATCTTAGAATCCCGGTGTTTGGAAAATTCTGAACGCTGAGTATATGAGAAGGCTATCACAGATAGCCTTCCTCTTACAACTTTTAACTTGCGGCTTTTCCGTCTAACTTGACAAAAGAGATGATTGCAGGTATTGAGTGGTTTCATGAATTCAGGTACCTGCAAGGCGCTTTTGTAAGATGAATCTTGCAGGTTGAAAAGGGAACTTCGTGCAAATCGAAGACGGGCCCGCCGCTGTAACCGGGGACAAATCCTGCAGAATGCCACTGTCTGAAGAAAGATGGGAAGGCGCAGGACGCGAAAGAACCGGGAGTCAGAAGACCTGCCTGAATACAGTTGGTATGACCTCGTGGACAGAGGCCTATACCTGTGATTTCGGATATGTAGGGAAATCCCGGATCAATTATTATAATTGGTCCGGGATTTTCTGTTTTTCCCGGACCAGATTATGTAAGGGGAAACACAATGGATACATTTGTAAAACGTTCAATTCTTCTGTCGGCGCTCTGTTTTTTTCTGATCCACTCAATTGCCTGGGGCCAGGAACACCACAAAAAACCAACTCAGGCGGTGGTGATCGCCGCCTTCGGCACCACCGTGCCTGAGGCGTTGACTGGTATCCTCAATGTCAGAGACCGGATGCGGAAGCAATACCCGAACACCGAGATCCGCATTGCCTTCACCTCCAACATGATCCGCGCCATTTGGCATAAACGGCAGCATGATCCGGATTATGTGAAGGCACACCCTGCTGTTCCCCTGGATATCCTGGCTGTGCAAGGGCCCCTGGCCACCATTGCCAATCTCCAGGATGATGGATTTACCACTATCCTGGTCCAACCCACCCATGTCGGTCTGGGGGAAGAGTATCTTGATCTGGTCTCTTATGTGCAGGGACTGGCCAGTATCCGTACCATCAAGGAGAAGAACCAGCCCTTCAAACAACTGGTGATCGGCCGGCCGGCCCTCGGCGCCATGGGCGATGTCCATCCCTATCCTCAGGATATCGAACTGGTGGCCAAGTCCCTGGCGGCAGATATCGCCCAGGCTGCAAAGGCCGGCAGCACTCTGGTGTACATGGGACATGGCAATGATTTTTTCCCCTCCGGCGGCTCTTATCTCCAGTTTGCCGATACCATGAACCGGCTTAATCCCGGGGTGAAGACCTATATCGGCACGGTAGAGGGCTTTCCTGCCCTTGTCCATGTGCTTGAGCAGTTGAAAAGGGACAAGGTGCACAAGGTCCTGCTGAAGCCCTTCCTGACCGTGGCTGGCGACCATGCCCAGAACGATATGGCAGGACCTGCGGCCGATTCCTGGAAATCCATCCTGACCAAGGAGGGATTTGAAGTCATGCCAGTGCTGCAGGGACTGGGTGAGGTGGACAGCTTTGCCGATGTCTTTGTCCATCATCTGGCGGAGCTGGCAAGTGATAATGGGATTCAACTGGATTAAAGACCGAAGATTAAAGACCGAAGACTGAAGGCTGAAGACTGAAGAAAAGGCGATGCAAAATAGCTAATAAGTCGGTGTTGATGACCCTTCAGTCTTCAGTCTATCCACCTTCAGCCTAACTTTTACACACATGTTATCAAAACCACCTCTCATACTGATAGCCTTGGGCCTGTTCCTGGCCGTGGCCATTATCCTGGCCACGGGCATGGGCTTTCTTGCCATTGCCCCTCTGGAGGTGATTCAGGTTCTGTGGGCCAAGGCGCGCGGGGTAGGGCTTGGGGCCGATATCAATCCCACTTTTCCCTTTGTCGTCATGGAGGTGCGGCTGCCGCGCATCCTGGCCGCAGCCATTGTCGGCGGCGGACTGGCAGTGGCCGGGGCCGTGTTTCAGGCCATTCTCCTCAATCCCCTGGCCGACCCCTATACGCTGGGGGTCTCCTCGGGTGCGGCCTTTGGCGCCTCACTCGCCTTGGTCTTGGGCATTCTGGGGATAACCGTTTCTCCCTTGGTCTCCGTGCCGCTCTTTGCCTTCCTAGGCGCCATGGCCACGCTGGCCGCCGTTTTTGCCCTGGCCGCCCCGGACGGCAGGCTTTCTTCCAATACCCTGATCCTGTCCGGGGTGATTGTGGCGGCTATCCTCTCGGCCGGGATCGGGTTCATCAAGTATCTGGCCGATGAGCAGGTGGGGGTGATCATCTTCTGGCTGATGGGAAGTTTTGTCGGCAAGACCTGGCATGATGTGGCCCTGACCACCATCTTTGTCCTGCCTGGTCTGCTGGTTATGCTCTATTTTGCCCGCGATTTGAATGTCATGGCCCTTGGCGGGCGGACGGCGGATACCTTGGGCGTTGACAGCCGCCGGGTAAAGAAGATCCTGCTGCTCTGCGCCTCACTGATGACCGCCATCTGTGTCTCGGTGTCCGGTATCATTGGCTTTGTGGGGCTGATTGTCCCCCATCTCCTCCGGCTCATTTTAGGTCCTGACAATCGTCTGCTGATCCCCGCCTGTTTCTTCGGCGGGGCCATTCTCCTGCTCACAGCGGACACCATTACCAGGGCCTGGCTGCCAACAGAGCTGCCGATCGGAGTGCTCACCTCGCTGATTGGAGGCCCGTTTTTCTGCTATATCTTCCGCAAAAAACAGTTGGGGCAGCGGTCATGAATACTCACGTTGCCCCGCTCTTTGTGGTCAGTAAGGGTTGTTTTGCCTACCGGGCCGACAACGTCCTCCGGGATATCGATCTGTGTCTGGCTCCTGGTCAGTTCTACGGGCTTATCGGCCCCAACGGCAGCGGCAAGACGACCCTGCTCGACCTGCTGACCGCGACGCGATCCTTGCACAGCGGCCAGATCATTTTTCAGGGAAAGGCTCTTGGCGATTATTCAAAAAAGGAATTGGCCACCAGGATTGCCCTCGTGCCACAGCAATTTACCATGGGTTTTGACTTCACCGTTGCCGATCTGGTGCTCATGGGGCGTTACCCGTACATCCACAGATTCAGCAATCCGTCGACCCGAGATCTTGATCTGGTTGACGAGGCCATGGCCGTCATGCAGATCCAAGCGCTGCGTCACCGTCTGATCACCAATCTTTCCGGCGGCGAGAAACAGCGGGTGGTGGTGGCGCGAGCCCTGGCCCAGGACACCGAGGTGCTGGTGCTCGATGAGGCCACCGCCAATCTTGATATCCATCATACCATTGAAATTATGCACGTTATCCGCAAACTGGTGCGTGATCAAGGGCGGACGGTCATAGCCGCCATCCACGATCTAAATCTGGCCGCGGCCTTCTGTGACCAGGTGATTGTCCTCAAAGAGGGCCGCATCTTCAGCGTCGGTCCGGTGGCTGAGGTCCTGACCTCACAGCTGATCGCCGAGGTCTTTCAGGTGGAGGCCCAGGTGCAGGCCGCAACCCCTGATCATCCCCCCCAAATCCATTACACATTGAGCTGACATGAAAACTCCCTTTCATTTTTATGGCCTGAGGAAAAAGCAGTGTTGCCGCCTGCTGCTTGCTGTCCTGATTATTATGAGCGGATGGCATCCCGCTTCTGCCGCCAGCCTGGTGGATCAGGATGGAAACAAGGTGGCGTATGTCGCACCTTGTAAACGGATTATCTCCCTCTATCCGGCCCATACCGAGAACCTGCTGGCGTTGGGTCTGGATCAGGAGCTGATCGGCATTGCTGCTGGCGATGAGGGCCCGGCTCTCCTTGGCAGAGCGCAATTTTCCGCCAACGACACTCTGGAAAAATTCATTGCCGCCAAGCCGGATTTGATCCTGATCCGGCCGATGATCAGTCAGGCCCATTCGCAACTGGTGAGCCAGTTAAAAGAGGCGGGTATCACCGTTGTTTCTCTGCAGCCAACTACGATTGATGAGATGTTCAGCTACTGGCAGACCCTGGGAGAGCTTACCGGCAGGGCGAGCGCGGCCGCAACCATGATCCAGAGATTCAAAAGCGAACTGACGGCCATCCAGCAGATCCGGGACAAGGTCCCGGCGGACAAGCGGCCTCGGGTCTATTTCGAATCCATTCATGCCAAGATGAAGACCTTTGCCCCCTCATCCATTGCGGTTTTTGTCCTCGAAAATGCGGGCGGGGTCAATGTTGCCGCCGATGCCACGGCCAGAAATGCCACCAATATTGCCGCCTACGGTAAAGAACGCATTCTGGCTCACGCGGCCGAGATTGATATCTATCTTGCCCAGCAGGGGCAGATGAATCAGGTGACCAGAGAGATGATCGAAGCTGAACCGGGATTTCAGGCCATCAAGGCGGTGCGGGAGGGGAAGATTTACCTCATCGATGAAGAGCTGGTCGCACGTCCAACCATGCGGCTGCTTGAGGGGATCAGGCAGGTACGCAAGATGCTCTACCCGGAAAAGTAGTCGGTCTGTTTTTTTGCCAATAAAATAATTCACTGTTTTTATTAAAATTTTACCATTGAATCCTGTTATGCAAGCAACGCTCTATATTATCGGTATCGGCCCTGGTGATCCAGACCTCCTGACCATCAAGGCCTTCAATACCCTGCGCCACTGTCCGGTGGTCGCCACCCCTAAGGCCACGCAGCACGGCCATTCCACCGCGCTCTCCATTGTCCAGCAGGCGCTGCCTGCGAGTGAGCTTGAC
The DNA here is from genome assembly GCA_903887485.1 of uncultured Desulfobulbaceae bacterium. Taxonomy (GTDB): domain Bacteria; phylum Desulfobacterota; class Desulfobulbia; order Desulfobulbales; family Desulfocapsaceae; genus UBA2270. The sequence goes on from CAISPV010000021.1 coordinate 19,368, forward strand.
GAGAAAGAGATTGTGGAACTTCATTTTCCCATGAAGAAGATCCATCTGGGCCAGGAGCCGGACCCGGAGGTGTTGCAGGCGTGGCAGGATGCCGCCGGCAAAATCTTTGCCATTCTCAGCCAGGGCCGGGATGTTGCCTTTCCCACTCTCGGCGATCCCGCTATCTATTCCACGGGCTACTATCTCTATGCGACCATGATCGAGATGCATCCAGAAGTCAGGGTGCAGTTTGTGCCGGGGATCTCGGCCATGAGCTCCTGTTCCGCCACCACCCGCACCCCCATCTGCCTTGGTGATGATATGCTGGCGGTCATCCCCGCCACCTTCAGCGACAGCCGACTCCGGCAGATCCTCGAAAACTTCGACACCATCGTCCTGATGAAGGTGCACCGGGTCATTGATAACCTGATCGGTCTGCTGAATGAATTAAACCTTCTCGACAAGGCCACCCTGGTGGAGCGGGTGGGCATGGCCGATGAACGGGTTCTTGCCGATCTCTCTGCCATTGATGGACAGGTGCATTATTTCTCCACCATCATTGTCAGGAAAAAGTAACAAGCCGCAGGTGAGCTTGTGGAACACCATGGCTCGTGATAGAAATATAATGGTGTTGTCAGGGGTGAATGAAATAAATCTACCCCCTTTTTTCATGAAATATTCAATTGACTTGTGTGCCAAAAATGGTACGATTAAGGTGGTCATGGTTGATTTGTCTTTTGTTTTAACGGTTGTCTTTTATCGTTCCGAAGCCGGAAATGAACCGGTCAGAGAGTGGCTGCAAGGGCTATCTCGTGAGGATAAGCGACGTATAGGTGAAGATATAAAGACCGCGCAACTTGGTTGGCCTTTGGGCATGCCGCTTATCAGAAAATTCAGTAAGGATTTATGGGAGGTAAGAATTCATTTGGTTGATGGTATTGCACGGGTTTTCTTTACTGTGGATGGCACTCATATGATTCTACTGCACGGCATTATCAAAAAATCACAAAAAACACCGACCAATGAGATCAAGACTGCAATGATACGTCTTGGCAATTACAAAGGAGGTATGCAATGAAAAACAAACATCTTGGTTCCAGTTTTGATGATTTTCTTGATCAAGAGGGCCTGCGCGTTGACACCGAAGCCATAGCTATAAAAAGAGTTATTGCGTATCAAATCGAAATGGAGATGGCGCGGGTGAAATTGTCGAAGTCTGCCATGGCTGAGAAAATGCACACGAGTCGTACGGCATTAGATAGACTCCTTGATCCCTCAAATGTTTCAGTCACATTACAAACCTTGGAAAAAGCAGCCCTTGCCTTAGGGAAAAGCCTTAAAGTCGAATTGGCATAGCTGCCAGACGATCACTCACCAGTGGATAAGCCAATCCACTGGATATATGAATCTCAAAAAGGACGGTAAAACTTTGATACCATCGTCCTGATGAAGGTGCACCGCGTCATTGATAACCTGATCGGCCTGTTGAATGGATCTGAACCTTCTCGACAAGACCACGCTGGTGGAACGGGTGGGCATCGCCGATGAACGGGTTCTTTGATCTCTCTGCGATTTCCGGGCAGGTGTATTATTTCTCGACCATCATTGTCAGAAAAAAGTAAGAAGCCTTTGGTGAGCTTGTGGAATACCATGACTCGTGATAAAAATGAATATTGGCATTGCCAGGGGTGATTGAAAATAAATCTGTCCCCTTTTTATACTTTTATAAGAACAATCATGGACATTGAGATCGGAAAGTTTCTCCTTCAAGCTGCGATATCCGTAGGGGCTGCCTTTCTTGCAGCACATCTTGCTACGAAGAAGTTCCGCAACGAAAAATGGTGGGAAAAGAAGGCCGCTGCTTACGCTGATTTAGTTGATGTCCTCCATACTATGAAGTGGCCGGTCGGAGAACATTTCAATGCGGAAATAGGCCATGGCAAAGTCTCACAAGAAGAAAGCAACCGCATGTGGGAAGAATTCAAGGTCGCTCGTAAAAAAAAAATATTTGGCGAATCGCAGATAGCTCAGCGTTTATCATATCTGCGGACGTTTTGAAAGCAATTCAAGAAATGGAGCGAAACCTTAGCAGCGCTCGAAACGCTCAGACTTGGTTCGAGCATCTTGAAGAACAATATAATGCCGTTGATAAGTGCCTCGCGCGCATTAAAGAGATTGGAAAAACCGAGCTAGGAGTTTAAATGACCTAGTCATTCATGAATGTACAGAAAACTCACCTGAAGGAATGAGTATGACACAAATACTTTTATGGGCGCTTGTTGTGCTAGTTATCACTATACTGTTTATAGTGGATTTACTGTATAAACACGTCAGGTTGTTAAAAGAAACCATCCCGCAAGAAATTCTCAATCTCAAAGAACAATTTTCACCTCTAATTTACTTACCGTTTAGGTGGGAGGCTACTCATCTTACGCACATAAAAACGGAGGCTGAAAAAAAATCTTTGGTTCTATTGAAAAGATTTTATCGGGAGGAATTCCTTGAAATGGAAAGGTTTTCACTGTCAGGCTCAGCTACCGAAGCATTCGTTGCTAGTGATTCTCTAAAAGGTATTTTAAGGAAATGTGCAGCCGCACTTGCTGAGTTAGGTCAGGTCAATAAGTGGGAAGAAGAATACACTCAAATGCTAGTTGATGTCATGTCGGGAAAGGTCACAATTGAAGAGGCAAAAAAATCATTGTCATTTTTCGATTATGCTTCAATGGTTATTGATATGGACGAAGCTCATATTAACAAGATGTATGCAAGCCTGGCTGAGAATTGGCAAACAGATAGATGGCTGGACACACTAGAATCGCACAGAAAAGTCCATCAATAGAAGGCAATGAACATTTTATTTGCTGACTCGGTTTGAGGAGTGAGGAGAGCAACCACACGCCACACATTGATTAAGGGTAAAAGGGGTCAATAGAGCCAATGGGGGACGTTCATGATATTTAAAGTTTTGTGACGTTTCCATAATAGGGCGGAGTTTGTTATGGAATTTAAGCAGATGACGAATTCTCTTCATGGAAGAGGGGGGAAGGGACAGTGGAGGTCTTTTGATTTTCCAGTGTCTTTTTTTTCTTGCAACTAAGTATCAATAACGATACCATGTGACTATGGGAAAGATAAATGAAATCATTGCCGCGGCCAAGAACAATCCGGCAGATGTGACATTTGCTGATCTGTGTCGGGTCTGTGATCATTGCTTTGGTGAGCCAAGGCAGCAGGGGACAAGCCACCGGGTGTACAAAATGCCATGGCAGGGTGATCCCAGGGTAAATATCCAGATGCATGGCAACAAGGCAAAGGCCTATCAGGTCAAGCAGGTATTGAAGGCAATCGATAAACTGGAGAAAGGATATGGCAAATAAGGATCATTACACCTATCGGGTAACCTGGTCAGTAGAAGATCAGGAGTATGTTGGTATTTGCGCTGAGTTTCCGTCATTAAGCTGGCTTGATGAATCACAGCCGAAGGCGCTTGCCGGGATTATGCAGGTTGTGGCCGATGCTGTGGCTGACATGGAGTTGAACGGGGAACAAGTTCCTGCTCCGTTTGCCGATAGAACATACAGCGGAAAATTTATGGTCAGGGTTCCGCCGGATACTCACCGGGCCCTTGCCATCAAAGCCGCAGAATCTGGAACCAGCATCAACCGGATTGTCAGTGAAAAACTTGCCCATTGAGCTGGTCAGGAAGACTAAAATAGGGACAGCGACCATTTTAAAAACAATTAACGTGGTCGCCGCTGGTTACCTTTGTCGTTAGGTTTAATTCAGAAAGGTTCGTGTTATGCCCGTGATCAGTAGATTTCTTGGAATCGTGATTGCCATGTTCTGGGATGACCATGCCCCACCCCATTTTCATGCTAAATACGGTGAGTACGAGATAACTGTAAGCATCTTGACAGGTGTCGTGGAGGGCATATTCCCTAGTAGGGCATTGCGCCATGTGATTGATTGGTACGAATTACACAAAGACGAGCTCATCGAAGACTGGGAACTTTGTCGCAAGTCAGAAATGCCAAAACCTATTCAACCATTGGAGTAACCACCATGTTCTTGCATGTAATCAAAGCTAAACATTTGCATGATTACGTAGTTGAGGTCACATTTAACAATGGGCGGAAGGGGCGCGCCGATTTGTCTGATGCTCTGAAAGGTTCTGTGTTTGAGCCGTTGAAAGATGTAAACAAATTCTCAAGACTGAGAGTCGATGCGGAATTAGAAACAATTACTTGGGAAAATGGGGCAGATTTAGCACCCGAGTTTATTTATTTTCAAGCATTTAAAACCGAATCGGCACTTGAGCCTCAATTCAGGGCATGGGGTTATATTGCCTAATTAAATAAAAAAGGGGACTGTTTTTTGTGCAGCAAAAAAACAGTCCCCCTTTTTTATCTTTTTTTTCATCAATTTTGTCGTGCATTGTTGCGACGCTATCAACATTAACTTGTCAAAGGAGGCATGGCCATGGCCGAACGAAAACCTGTAAAAAAACTTTCCGCGACCAACACCAAACAGGAGATGCTTGATTCGTATAACGAACTGTTGAAGCAACTCGAAGAAAAGCGGGAGGCGGAGGCAACGCCTGAGGCCAAGGTTGCCGAAAAGGTCATGAAACAGGCGGTTGCCGTGGCTGATACCCTGACGACGGAAGGGATCGTCCGCGATATTGGCTCTCTCAAACTGGAAGTGGGGAAGGTGTTGACTGCGCTGTCTGATCAGTTGGAGCAGGAGTCTGGACGTTATGAGTCGGTGAAACGCGCCATTGTTGACAAGGAAAAGGAGCTGGAGGAGATATACGAAATTCAAAAGGCGGCCTCATCACTTGCCGCTCTCATCGAATCGCAGAATCAAAAGAAAGATGATTTTGAAGTGGAGATGGCCTCCCGCAAAGAGACGTTGACCCGCGAGATAGAAGAGTTGCGCGCCGAATGGCAGAAGGAGAAGCAGCAGCGTGCGGCCGAAGAGAAAGAGCAGGGGGCAGCGGAGGCCAAGCGTCGGGCTCGGGAAAATGAGGAGTTCGACTATGCGCTGCAACGGGAGCGGCAATTGGCAAAAGATGCCTTCGAGAAGGAAAAAGCGGGCTATGAGGAGCAAGGCAGTGTTATGCAGCGGGAGATTGCCCTTCGGCGTGAACAGTCAGATCGTCAGTTCGCGGAGCGTGAGCAGTCCCTTGCCCAGCAAGAGCAGGAACTTGCCGATCTCCGCGTCCGTGTCGCCATGTTCCCGAAGGAACTGGAAAAAAGCGTGGCCGCCGAAATCAAAGCCGCTGTTGACAAACAGCAGCTTGAAGCAAAATATCGTTTGGAACTGCTCCACAAGGAGCTTGAAGGCGAAAAGAATGTCCAGATGACGAAAATCGCTTCCCTCGAAGCCGTGGTCAAGGAACAGGCCGCACGGATTGCTAAATTAAATGACCAGATTGAGAAATCATACTCACAGGTACAGGATATCGCCCTCAAAGCGGTGGAAGGTTCGGCGACAATAAAGGCGTTTACCGGAGTACAGCAGCGACAGGGTGAATAAGGAACTGGTAGTCTTGGAAAAAATAGGCCTACCATGAGAATGAACGGTGAGGAAATTGCGAAACACAATCATTCATGATAGCATAAATAGCATAGTGGTGTCGTCTGGGGTAAATTTCAACTATCTTATTTGATCAGGAGGGGGTTCGTATGAAGCGGTGGATATCTGGCAGGGTAGTGGCGTTGAGTGTGTGTCTGGGGCTGTTGTCCTGTGGGCCTGTCTTTGCGGATGAGGTGACGGATTCGATTACGCAGGGGTTGGATCAGTATAAGAAGGGAAGTTACGCGGAGTCAATGACCAGTCTCAATTTCGCGGCGCAGAAGATTGGGCAGATCAAGGCCGATGGTTTGAAGGTGCTCATTCCCAAACCTCTGTCCGGTTGGACTGGTGAGGAGGTTGTCTCCCAGGCGGCAGGGACGGCCATGTTTGGCGGCGGTCTGTCCGCTGAGGGGAAATATCACAAGGGTGATAAGGGTGATGTTACCGTGAAGATCGTCACGGACTCACCTTTGCTGCAGAGCATGATGATGCTGATCAGTAATCCCATGTTCGCCACCTCCAACGGCGGCAAGCTGGAAAAGATCAAGAACCAGACTGCTATTGTCAAGTATGAAGCAGAGGGGAAACGAGGGGATATCAATGTCGTGGTTGCCGGTAAGGTCCTGGTTACGGTGGAAGGGAACGAGGTGACCAAGGACGAACTCATGGCCTATGCCAAGGCGGTTGATTACGAGAAGATTGCGGCCATGCCTTGATTTGTAGACAGGTATTTTGTTGATTTAATGGTTGTATTCGTTGTTAATGCTGCCAGGGAGCAGGATGGGGTTTGGTAAACTCCATCCTGCTTTTTTGTTTTGGTGATTATGCGTGCAGGGCATGCTTCCTGATAAAATCCTGGATCAGGTTGCGGTCGGGATCCATCAGTTCGCAGCGGGATTTTTTGCCTGCCAGGGCGGCGATGGCCTCTGGCATCTCTGGGGGAATGCCGATGGCCTTTTCCACGGTCTCGCCGAATTTTGCCGGGTGAGCCGTGGACAGGCAGATGACCGGAATCCCTTTCTGCTGATGAATGAGGGCGGCATGGACTCCCACCGCCGTGTGTGGATCAAGGATATAGCCGTGTTCTTTGTAGAAGTGTCGAATGGTCTCCAAAACCTCCTGCTCGGATGCGGCGGTGGCCACAAAGTCACGTTTGATCTGGTCGCAGGAGCTTGAAAGGTCGAGCCTGCCGGTTTCCGCGAACAGGGTCATGGCATCCTGGGTGCGGACCGGATTCTCATCAAGAAGATAATAAAGATAGCGCTCAAAATTGGAGGCGGCCTGGATATCCATGGAGGGACTGGAGGTTGCCATCACTTCACCTAATGAGTAATCACCGCGGGTGACAAAGCGGGTGAGAATGTCATTGGTGTTGGTTGCCAGCAGTAACCTGCGGATGGTGCCTTCCGGCAGCATCCGTTTGGCAATATATCCGGCAAAGATATCGCCAAAATTGCCGGTGGGCACGGCAAAATCAACGGCCTTGTCATGCTCATGGCGGTTGATGTGCAGGCAGCCGTGGATGTAATAGACAACCTGGGCCAAGACCCGTGCCCAGTTGATCGAGTTGATGGCCCCCAGACTGAATTTTTTCTTGAAGTCAATATCGTTGAAGATGGACTTGACAATGGCCTGGCCGTCGTCAAAGGTGCCGCGGATGGCAATGTTGAATACATTGGCATCGGTGACCGTGGTCATCTGTTGTTCCTGCACCGGGCTGACCCGTTTATGGGGATGGAGGATAAAGATGTTAATCTTTTCCTTGCCGCGAACCCCGTAGATGGCGGCGCTGCCGGTATCGCCGGAGGTGGCTCCGATGATGTTCATGACCGCATCATTCTTCTTCAGCAGATATTCAAAAAGATTGCCCAGGAACTGCAGGGCCACATCCTTGAAGGCAAAGGTCGGGCCATGAAAGAGCTCCATGATATGCAGAGAGCCATGATGAATCAGGGGGGTGACCTCCGCATGATCAAAGGTGGCATACGAACGGTTGATCAGTTCGCGCAGGTCGCTGTTGGGGATGTCATCAATGAATCGGGACATAACCTCAAAGGCCAGTTCCGGGTAAGAAAGACCCTGCCAGGAGGCGTAGGTCTCGCTGCCGATACGGGGGATGGTGCGGGGCAGGAGCAGGCCGCCGTCTTCCGCCAGGCCCATCATCACGGCCTCGGTAAAGGGAATGGGGCTGATGCCGCCCCTGGTGCTTATGTATTGCATAATGATTTATAGTCGGGAAGGGGTTATCCCTGGGGAAGGGTTATTGTTTTTTAAGGATGCCCTGCAGAATCACAGGTCGTCGATGCTGACTGGTCTGGCGTCATGCCAGAGGCCTTCCAGATCGTAGAATTTCCTCTGTTCATGATAGAAAATATGAACTACTACGTCACCAAAGTCAAGAAGAACCCACATGCCTTCCTCAAGTCCTTCGGCATGGGAGGTATTGATCCGTTTAGAATGCATCTCGCCTTCTATGATCTCGGCCAGACCCTGGACATGCCGGGTTGAGCGGCCGCTCATGATTACAAAATAATCAGTAAAGGAAGAAATGCCTTTGACGTCAAGGACGATCAGCTCTTCCGCCTTGGCGTCAAGGGCCACCTTGGCGCAGATTTTTGCCAGTTCCAGGCCGCTCTTGTCTTGATACTCTGTCTTTAGTCGTTGCATAAATATTTCGCCTCTATGGGCTCCTCTGTTGTGAAGTAAGCTCGGTCAGTTACGATTGTTTTTTCTCTTTCTTTATTCGTGGTGGAAATTCAAAGGTGATTTTTCCTTTTTTGTCAAGAAGAAGGAAGGCGTCAAAGGGGCGTTTCTTCTTGGAG
>CAISPV010000022.1 GCA_903887485.1 uncultured Desulfobulbaceae bacterium
AAGAAGCGGCCATGGCCGCCAAACAGGAAATGGGCTACAATGGCGCCTGCCGTAACCTGACCCCTGAACAGGTCGCGGAAAAAGAGGCAGCAGGACTGCCCTTTGTCATCCGCTTCAAGGTGCCTGAACGCAGCGGCATGCTCGGCTATGACGACAAGGTCCTCGGGCGCATTGAACACAGTTACAGCGAGGTTGATGACTTTGTTATTGTCCGCTCCAACGGCAAGCCCCTCTACCTGCTCTGCAATGTGGTGGACGACATCCGTGACCGGATCACCCATGTGCTCCGCGGCCAGGACCACATGACCAATACCACCCGCCAGGTCCTGCTCTACGAGGCACTGGGCGCCCCCTTGCCGGTCTTTGCCCATATGCCGCTCACCCTCGATCTGAAAAAGGCCAAGATCTCCAAACGCAGCCATGGCGAGATCGTCGCCGTTCATTTTTATAAAGAGCACGGTTTTATCCCCTGGGCTCTCTGCAACTTTCTGGTCCTTCTCGGCTGGTCGCCTGGAGACGACAAGGAAATCTTTTCCCGCGAGGAACTCATCGAGGCCTTTACCCTGGAGCGGATCAACAAGTCCAACTCCATCTTCAATTACCGCAAAGGGGATGAAAAATTCTTCACCGACCCCAAGGCCATTGCCATCAATGAACAGTATCTGCGCACCATGGATATTGGCGATATTGGCGACATGGTCCAGAAAGTCCTGGAAAAAGAAGGGTTGTGGGAGGTAGCCTATGCCGGTGAAAAAAAGGAGTGGTACCTGCACACCCTGGCCCTGATTCGTGACCGTTTTCATACCCTCAACGATTTTGCAACCCTCGGTCGCGCCTATTTTGCCGATGACTTCCAGGTGGAGCAGAAACCACTGGAGAAAAACCTGCTCAAATTTCCAGACCTCAAGGAGTGGCTACCCCTGCTTGCTGACCGCTATCAAGCCCTTGAACAGTTCACTGCCGAAGAGACGGAACGGGTGGCGAAAGAATTGGCCGAGGAGAAGGGAGTTAAACCCGGTGTCATTGTCAATGGCATGCGCACCGTGGTCACCGGACAACTGGCCGGCCCTTCCATGTATGATATCCTCATGACCCTGGGCCGAGAAAAAGTTGTGCAACGCCTCCGCAGTGTTGACAGGTTCTTTCAACAGGCAGATTGAAAAACAATTTATTAGACAGAGAGCAGGACAAACAATCATGACAGACAGCACCGAAAACTCACCCGAAGCAAGGCCCCTGGATTTTATCCGGCAGATCATTGCCGAAGACTTGCGAACCGGTAAACACCAGCACCCCGTGACCCGTTTTCCGCCTGAGCCCAATGGTTTTCTCCATATCGGCCACGCCAAATCCATCTGCCTCAACTTCGGCATTGCTGTCGAAAACAACAGTCCCTGCCACATGCGCTTTGATGACACCAATCCCAGCAAGGAAGAGTCCGCCTATGTGGAGTCAATCAAAAAGGATGTCAAATGGCTGGGCTTTGACTGGGGCAAGAATCTCTTCTACGCCTCCGATTACTTTGACCGGTTGTATGACTACGCCATCCAGCTGATCAAACTAGGAAAGGCCTATGTCTGCGAACTCTCAGCAGAAGAGATCCGGATCTACCGCGGCACCCTCACTGAACCCGGCAAGGAAAGCCCGTACCGGGACCGAACCATTGAGGAAAACCTGGATCTTTTCCAGCGAATGAAGGCCTGTGAATTTGCTGAAGGCAGCCGTGTCCTGCGGGCTAAGATCGACATGAATTCCCCGAACCTGAACATGCGCGACCCGGTCATTTACCGGATCCTGAAGGTTGCCCACCATCGTACCGGTGACAAGTGGTGCATCTACCCCATGTACGACTACACCCACTGCCTCTCCGATGCCATTGAGGGAATCACCCACTCCCTCTGCACCCTCGAGTTTGAAGACCACCGCCCTCTGTACGACTGGTGCCTGGATACCTTGAAGACAGCGTGCCATCCCCGGCAGATTGAATTCGCTAGGCTCAACCTGACCTACACGGTCATGAGCAAACGCAAGATCCTGCAACTGGTGCAGGGAAACTACGTTGCCGGATGGGACGATCCACGCATGCTCACCATCTCCGGCCTCAGGCGGCGGGGCTATCCTGCCTCCGCCATCCGCAAATTCTGCGCCGACATTGGCATTGGCAAGAAAGAAAGCTGGATCGACATGAGCGTGCTTGAAGGCGCGGTACGGGACGACCTTAATGAGACGGCGCCCCGAGCCATGGCCGTGCTCAATCCCTTAAAGGTGATCATTGATAATTATCCGCAAGGACAAAGCGAAGAGCTGGAGGCCCAGAATCACCCCCAAAGACCGGAGATGGGCAGCAGGACAATTCCCTTCTCCCGCGAGATCTACATTGAACGGGAAGATTTCATGGAAGATCCACCAAAAAAATTCTTTCGCCTGGGACCTGGCCGTGAAGTACGGTTGCGGTACGGCTATTTCATCCGTTGTGTCGCCGTGGTCAAAGATGTGGCAACCGGAGAAATCGCGGCGATCCACTGCACCTATGACCCGGAAACACGAGGTGGTTCCGCCCCTGATGGCCGCAAGGTCAAAGGCACCATCCACTGGGTCTCCGCAGCGCACGCCATTTCATGTCCGATCCGACTCTATGACCGCCTTTTCTTGACCGAGAATCCCGATGCGGACAAGAACGTGGATTTCAAGGAACATCTAAATCCGCAATCGCTTACCACTCTTGACACCTGCATGCTCGAACCATCCCTGAGCAAGGCGCAACCAGGAGAGTCCTTCCAGTTTGAACGGAACGGCTATTTCTGTGCCGATCTAATCGATTATCAGCCAGGAGCCCCGGTCTTCAACCGAACCGTTACCCTGAAAGATTCTTGGACAAAGACAGACAAATGAGGCAACGGGGTCGTCAGGCCTCTTTCAAAATCAGACAAAAGTGTAGCAATCCCACCCTGTTTTTGTGAAGTTCAGATTAAAGGTGATGTCGGCGGAAAATCGATATCCGGCAATTTTCAGCAGGGAGCAAAACCGGGGGCGCGTGGAAAGGGAATTACCTCCCGAATATTGGCCATCCCGGTGACAAACTGCACCAGCCGCTCAAAGCCAAGACCAAAACCGGAATGGGGAACCGTACCATAGCGCCGTAGATCAAGGTACCATTCATAGCCGCTCGGCTCAATTCCCGCCTGTTGCATCCGAGCCAACAGGACATCATATCGCTCCTCGCGCTGACTACCGCCAATAATCTCACCGATCCCGGGAACCAGGATATCCATGGCCGCCACTGTCCGTCCATCGTCACTGACCCGCATATAAAAGGGTTTGATGGCTGCTGGATAGTCGGTAACAATCAACGGCCGCTGATAAATTTCTTCCGTAAGATAGCGCTCATGTTCTGATTGCAAGTCAATCCCCCACTGCACCGGGTAGGTAAAAGACTGCCCCGACTGCAACAGTTCTTCTACCGCCTGGGTATAGGTAATATGGGCGAATTCCTGGTCAACCACCTGCTGGAGCCTTGCCAGCAACCCTTTGGCAATAAACCGGTCAAAAAGAGCCAGATCCTCGGCGCACTCTGCCAGAACCAGCCGCACAAGATATTTCAACATCTCTTCCGCCACCCGCCTGTTTTCCTCCAAGTCACAGAAAGCCATCTCCGGCTCCACCATCCAGAACTCGGCCAGATGTCGGCTGGTATTGGAATTTTCCGCCCTGAAGGTGGGGCCAAAGGTATAAACATTGCACAGAGCCTGGGCATAAACCTCGGCCTGCAACTGGCCGCTCACGGTCAGACCGGCAGGGCGGCCGAAAAACTCGCCGCTGCTCTCTCCACTTCCTTTAACCGCAGAAGCGGCAGAAGGGGTGGTTACCTGAAACATCTCACCCGCACCCTCGCAGTCACTGGTGGTGATGATCGGAGTATGCACCTGGATAAAGCCACGCTCCTGAAAAAAGGTGTGCACCCCATAGGAAAGGCGGGAACGAACCCTGGCCACCGCCCCCAGGGCATTGGTGCGGGGCCGCAGATGGGTAATATTGCGCAGAAACTCAAAGGAATGATGTTTCTTCTGCAAGGGATAGGACTCTGGATCAGCCCAACCCAGAACCTGCACCTCGGTGGCCCGCAACTCAACTGCCTGTCCTTTGGCCGGTGACTCCTGGAGAATGCCGGTTACCAACACACTACAGCCAACACTGAGCTTTTTAACCTCATCCCCATAATTAGCCAAGGCCTGATCAGCAATGACCTGGATATTGGCCAGACTTGAGCCATCACCCACCTCAATAAAAGAAAAACCACTGGCATCCCGCCTGGTTCTCACCCAACCCGCCACCTGCAACTGCTCGCCTATCTGCGGGGCAGCAAGAATATTCACTATCCGTTTTTTCATCAAACAACCTCTTTTAAATGAGAGGAGTTAAGCCTTCAGCATTCAGCAAACACGAAAATCAAGCCATTATCTTCAAGATACTGAACACCACTAACCAACAGCAGAATGCCCCCGGCAGTACAACACCATTTCTCCCTGACCGGGCAATTCATTCAGACCTTTCCCGGTCAGCCGGGCAAGATGAGCCCCAACCACCGGACACTTGACGGTCAGGAGAAAAAAGATATCCGCCTCTGTCTCGAAAACTGCTTCTGACAAGGTTTCAAAATTCCCTTGCCCCTTAGAGAGAATAAGATCAGCCCGCTGAAAGACATGAAGAAACTCAGCCGAGCAACTGGCTAGGGGTGTGCCAGGACATGCAGTGCCATTAGTGATAATGCGGGCATACTGATCAAGGCCGCAGGCCATGGCATCCGCAAATAGGGCATCATTAATAATAGGCCCTTCTTTCACCGCCACAGTCACCTCCAACCCCACATCAACAAGACAACGAATAACCAGGGAATCATAGACAATCTCGCCGCAGTTATCAGCAAGATAAAGAACTTTCGCCTTGCCAGGCAACCGGCAGACCTGCTCAAACAACTGCCTGCTCTCATCAATGACAAAAGACATTGTTCGGGCCCGCACCATAGCGGCCCCTACGTCAAAACTGGCCATCGCCCCATAATCAATGATATTACCGGCAATAGCCAAACGAAGGGCGGCAAGCAAGGGCACCTCACTCTGTTCAACTTCCCGCAGGAGATCAGGCAGGATGGCAAGGGCCTGATCATTTGACGCTTTTTTAATGGCCAGATAAGGATCAGGGCAACCAGTAACCCTGGCAATGGTCGCATACACAGCCACCGAATTTTCAGGCGGGGTCAACGACATCTCCATCTGCGGTAACAGGGCAGCAACAACCCGGGCCACCTCCAGATGCACAGCCTCATCGGCCGTACTGATCCGCGCCACCCGCAGGGCCTGACCCATAAAACAGGCAAGGCAGTCAACAGAAGTCTTCATAGCAGGTATCCTTCCCGCACATTGGCCATGGCAGCAAAGATCGAGGCCTTAACCCCAGGATTCTGCTGATAGAGAGTGTGCAGCATCTTGCGCAGATGATCACGCCGGGTATTCCCGGCCAGTGGGCAAAGGTTATCAACCGGCACCAAGCCAAGAGTGACAGCAATATCCTGCACCTCATGTTTTTCGATATAGGCCAGTGGCCTAATAAGGGTCAGTCGGCCGTCAAAAAGGTCCTGCCTTGGCACCATGGTAGAAAGATTACCACTATAGAACATATTCAAAAACAGGGTCTCAATGAGATCATCCTTGTGATGACCAAAAGCGATCTTGTTGCACCCATATTCTCGGGCCAGATCAAAAAGCTGATGACGACGTTGCCGGGAGCAGAGAAAACAACTCCGTTCTGGCTGGTCTTTATCTATCAATGGAATAGGCAACACTGAGTCAGGCAAGCAAGGTGAAAGCGAGACTTCAGCTATGGCTTGCGTTTCACCTGTCTCCCTGACCTGCTTCACAACCAAAGGGATCCCGAACCGATGCAATTGCCGGCGTATCTCTTCAACCGGACTTATGCCCCCATCCCCCTGCCCCCGAAACCCCATATCTATATGGACAACGCGCAAGGTGTATTGGATAGGGGCCTTCTTCAGCCACATCTGCAGCAACCAAGCCAGCACCAGACTATCCACCCCACCGGAAACGGCGACCAGCACACAATCACCATGACTGAGCATAGAATAGGCCTGCATGGCCTGGCCAATACGCCTGTTGACCTGCCTAGGTAGAATCGTCTCTGATTTCATCGCCATAAAAAATGCCTGCTGAATTTGCTTCACGCAAAACCAGCAGGCAACCATAAAACAGGAATAACAAACAACCTGATAGAGTTGTTATTTCTGGAGATAAGGACAATCAACCAGACGTTCCTTCAACCCCTGACGAACCAGCTCTTCCACCGTAATCCATTTAAAACCGCGACTTTTAACCTTGCCAAGGGTAAACAGATTACTTGACAACGCTTCTTGGGTCTCATCAAAAGAAGCGGCCCAGAGAACCCTACCAGTATCCACATGCGTGAGAACCATCTCAAAGGCGGCAGAGGCCGGAGAATTCACCGACAGGTCACTTCCATCCCGCTCATGAAAACGAGTCACTGTGACCTCAAGGACCGCATTGGCATTCAGCTTGGCACCAAGGGCCTTCATCTGCGCCAGACGACCGCCAACCGCATCAGTCAACAAGGCGTCCAGTTGCCCCTCTGTCACGATATGAACCTTGTTATCTTTCCCCAGCTCCGCACCAATCACCCCATCAACAAATCCAGTCACACTGCCAGAAGTTGATATGCCTTTACAAGCTGAATTCAAAGCCTTTTCTGCCATCACTGTTGGCATCACGACAATACCCGTGAGCGGCTGAAGTGTTACCGTTTTCTCTTCTGGCTGCTCACCCTTTTTTCCCATACAGGCGGAAAAAAAGACTGAACAAAAAAACGCCACAATCAAGATACTGGTTATTTTTCTCACTCTTGTTTTCACAAATGACCTCACTTAAAATTTATCCGGACATCTCGCAATCCCAAACAACCCCAACAACAATCTTACAGCACACCTTTTGAAGACAAGGCCCCCGTCACCATATGATTTACACCAGTGGCCTGAGCCATCGCCCGAGCCAAGCCCTTGAAAATCGCCTCTATAATATGATGACTGTTCTCGCCATGCAGCAGATCAATATGCAGGCTCACCCCAGCGTGTTGAGAAAACGCCCGCATAAACTCAAGGGTCAGGGCGGTATCAAAGGTTCCCAGCTTCTGATCAGGAACTGCAACGCCATAGTGCAAAAAAGGTCGATTGGAGAGATCAACCACAACACGTGCCAGTGTCTCATCCATAGGCAGATAACTCAAGCCATACCGGTTTATTCCGCTTTTATCCCCCAAGGCTTTAGCAAAGGCCTGCCCCAAACAGATCCCTATATCCTCCACCGTATGATGGCCATCAACCTCGACATCGCCTGTCGCCTTGATCTCAAGGTCAAAAAAACCATGCACGGCAAAAAGGGTCAACATGTGATCAAGGAAAGGAACCGCAGTATCTATTTTGACAATACCAGTCCCGTCAACCAGCAAGACCAGCTGGATATCTGTTTCACGGGTAACGCGATGAATCAGGCCACGCCGTTGTTCCATTGCATTCATACACTTTCCTTAAAGGGAGATTACCCCTGCCAATTAGTTAACAAGCAGACAAGGCTGTTTTCGACCATTTGCAAACTCACAATTAAATAATTACTCTATTTATTCTATTCTTTAAAGGGCACCATCTTCTTTTTTTATCTCATCCCGTTTTTTTAACAATAGCGACTCAAAAGAGAACTCTTTTTTATTGACAAGAGACCCATAGACTTGTTAGAGTATTCTCGTTTTTACTTTATAGATATCGAGCGGGAGTAACTCAGTGGTAGAGTGCAACCTTGCCAAGGTTGAAGTCGCGAGTTCGAATCTCGTTTCCCGCTCCATTAGAGATTCGAAAAGGTTCGACACAGTTCGAACCTTTTTTTATTCATTGTACCAATCAGCATTTTGAGGAACACCATGAAAACCTATCTGGCTCCAGTTAACGAGATCGAAAGAAAATGGTATGTCGTCAATGCCGAAGACAAGGTTCTCGGCCGCCTGGCATCAGAAGTCGCGTCTCGTCTGCGCGGGAAACACAAACCAACCTTTTCCACCTTTATCGACAACGGTGATTTCATTATTATCACCAATGCCGATAAGATTAAATTGACTGGAAAAAAATGGGACGACAAGAAATACTACCGTCATACCGGATGGATAGGCGGGATTAAAGAGCAAAGCGCCAAGAAATTGTTAGAGGTACATCCAACACACCTCATCTTGAAGGCTGTTAAGGGAATGCTTCCAAAAAACAAACTTGGCGATCAGCAGTTAAAGAAACTTAAAATTTATGTTGGCAATGAGCATCCACATGCAGCTCAACTGCCTGCCGAATTAGATATTTAATTTTTCGCGGAGAAAACAACCATGGCTCAAAATCGTTTTTATGCCACAGGGAAAAGAAAAACAGCAGTTGCCAGAGTATGGATCACCCCAGGCAGTGGCAAGGTTATTGTAAATACCATGAGCGCGGATGACTATTTCGGTGGGACCTTCAAAACCTACAAAATAGCAACGCCCTTCAAGGTAACCGATAATTTTGAAGGCTATGATGTCATCGCCACCTTAAAAGGCGGTGGAAAATCAGCTCAGGTGGATGCGCTAACCCATGGAATTTCCAGGGCCCTGCTGCATGTTAATCCTGACAACAGATTACCCTTGAAAAAATCGGGACTCCTGACCCGTGACCCCCGCATGAAAGAGCGGAAAAAATATGGTCAGAAAGGCGCACGCGCCAAGTTCCAGTTCTCTAAACGTTAATTCTTTTTTCTCTGTTTAAAGCCTTCTTCTTGTTTGAAGGATGACACATTGTTGCTTCGATCCTGAAGGAACTTATAACGGAAAGGAAAATGGCTTTATCAGAGGGAATAACAGATGTTCTGTTATTCCCTTTTCTTATTTCATCAGGTACTCATCATGTTAAACGTCGCAATCATCGGCGCCTCGGGCTACACAGGTGTTGAGCTGGCCAGAATTCTCTGCAACCACCCAGAGGTACGACTTACTGCCGCCACTTCAAGACAATATGCGGGCCAACCCCTTTCCCAGGTGTTCCCCAGTCTGCGCCAAAAAACTAATCTTATCTGCGAAAATCTCAGCACTGAAGAGCTGTGCGCCAGGGCAGATTTCTTTTTCACCGCCGTACCCCACAAGACAGCCATGGCCATTGTCCCGGATCTTCTCATAGCCGGAAAAAAAGTAGTGGATCTTTCAGCAGATTTCCGGCTACGTGATGTTGCTGTTTACGAGGAATGGTATCAAAAGCATACAGCCGTCGAACTACTCAAAGAGGCAGTGTACGGCCTACCCGAATTATATAGAGACCAGATACGCACCAGCCGACTCGTTGCCAACCCTGGCTGCTACCCCACCTCAATCATTCTGGCATTGGCACCTCTCTTGAAGGCAGGCATTATTGACACACAATCAATTATCGCCGATTCAAAATCAGGAACATCCGGAACCGGCCGCTCGGCGCAAGTGGGCTCACTCTACTGCGAAGTAGCAGATGGCTTCCGGGCCTACAAGGTTGGCGGCACGCATCGCCATACCCCTGAGATTGAACAGGAAATTAATGTTTTTCTGCCAGAACCGGTACGAATTTCTTTTACCCCGCACCTACTACCCATCTCACGTGGCATCCTGAGCACCGTTTATGCCCAACTGCAACCAGGAATTCATCAAGCGGATATCAGCCAGCTTTACGACAAGATGTATGCGCAAGAACCTTTTGTCCGCGTTCTTTCCGAAAACAACTTTCCCGCCACCCAGTATGTGCGCGGATCAAACTTTTGTGACATTGGCTTCAAAATTGACACACGAACCGGCCGCATCATCATCCTGTCAACCCTTGACAATATTGTCAAAGGCGCTGCCGGCCAAGCAGTCCAGAATATGAATCTGATGTGCGGCTTTGCCGAAACCTCCGGACTGGAAGGCGCGCCTTTTTTCCCCTAAGCATTCAAGGTACGGGACTGTGAATAAGTAGGAGCTCAACCTGCCATGCGTAACATAAAACTCACCATCGCCTATGATGGAACCGATTATGCTGGCTGGCAAAGACAAAAAAACGCCATCACCATCCAAGGAGAGATTGAACGGCGGCTCCAGCTCATAACCATTAATCCAGTATCTCTGCACGGCGCCGGTAGAACTGATGCTGGTGTGCATGCCAAGGGAATGATTGCCAATTTCCACACCGAGGCCACCATTCCCTGCCCGGCCTTAATTAGAGGACTGAATGGACTGCTTCCACGATCCATCCGTATCATGGATGCCTGTGAAGAAGTCGATGGATTTCATGCCCGCTTCTCGGCCAAGGCCAAGACCTATACCTACTCCCTGTTTACAGGCGAAATTCAGCCACCCATGCAACGCCTCTATTCTGTGCATCTGCCTCACCTCCTACAACAGACAAACATTTATACCTGCCTCGCAAAGATCACAGGAACCCATGATTTTGCCAGTTTTGAGGCATCAGGCTCCCGTGATCTCAACGCACCGAGTACCCGCGGATCCGTACGCACCCTTTATGAAGCAACTTTTGCCCAAATCACAACAGAAATGTACCAATTCCAATTCACCGCTGATGGCTTCCTTCGGCACATGGTGCGTAATCTGGTAGGCACTTTACTTGAAGCAGGAAAAGGCAGACGCAGCATCCTGGAATTTGAACAAACACTGCAAGCGAGAGAGAGAAGCGCGGCAGGTCCAACAGCGCCTGCCCACGGTCTCATTCTTGAAAAAATCTTTTACTGAATTTGCCCTTTTCCGTTTCTCTTTTCCTGTTGCCAAAAAGAAATGAAACAGGTACAGGAATGAAAATAAGTTTTCAAAAATTTCCTTTATCTTACAATGATGGAAACAAACAAAAAGCGGCCAGGAAACGATCAAAAGAATGCCATGCATTCCTTTCGTCCTTTTAAAAATTTATCATCTAATTCTCTTTTCGACAGGATACTAAAATGAGTTTTCCAATAATCACACTGGCAGACAGAGTTATCAACATCAAGCCCTCTCCAACCCTGGCAGTAAATGCCAAGGCCAAGGCACTGAAAGCCGCGGGCGCTGACATCCTGAACTTCAGTGTTGGTGAACCCGACTTTGATACCCCACCCCATGTCTGTGAAGCAGGGAAAAAGGCTATCGATGAAGGATTTACCCGATACACTGCAGTCCCTGGCATGCCCGAATTACGCGAGGCCATCTGCCAGCGCCTGCAGAAAGACAAAGGGCTTTCCTACACAATGGATGAGATCCAGGTCGCCTGCGGCGGCAAGCATGGCCTCTACAATATGTTCCAGGCGGTGATCAATCCCGGTGACGAGGTTCTTATTCCCACGCCCTACTGGGTCTCCTATCCACCCATGGTGCAGCTGGCAGGCGGCACCCCGGTGCTGGTTCCCCTTTTAGAACAGGATGACTTTGACCTCAACCCAGAGATCCTGCATAAATATGCAACTAGCAAAACCCGGGCCATTATTATCAATTCCCCGTCCAATCCTACCGGTTCGGTTTTTTCAGTCGAGGCCCTGCAGGCCATTGCCAAAATGGCCCTGGAAAACGGCTGGCTGATCATCACCGATGACATCTATGACACCATCACCTATATGGACACCGAGCTCCCTCATATTCTGGAGATTGACAACAGATTAAAGGAGCAGACCCTGATCCTGAACGGCGTCTCGAAGTCCTTTGCCATGACTGGATGGCGGATCGGGTGGACGGCCGGGCCAAAACATATCATTGCGGCTATGAATAAAATCCAAGGCCAATCAACATCCAACCCCTCTTCTATTTCCCAGAAGGCCGCACTGGCAGCGGTCACCGGTCCCCAGGATTTTCCCAAGACCATGCAGAAGGCCTTCCTCCCCAGACGGGACTTTTTTGTTGAAGACCTGCGCTCCATAACAGGGGTGAGTTGTGTCAATCCCAAAGGGGCTTTTTACGTTTTTCCCAATTTTTCGACCTTCTTTGGGAAGACATTCAACGGCAAAGCCATTAACAATTCAGTGGATCTGGCGGATTACTTCCTCGACGAGGCAAAAGTAGCCTCTGTACCGGGAGCCGCCTTTGGGGCCGACGATTTTGTCAGGTTTTCCTTTGCCACCTCTATGGAAATCATCAAAGACGGTATGGGCAGGATAAAAAAAGCACTCAGCAATCTCGAAGGATAAATACATAAAAAATAAAGAAACCCGGTTGCAGGATATGCTGTAACCGGGTTTCAAAGATCCATTCACTCAAGAATTCTGCCAGCTTCGTCCTCTTTCCTTTAATCCGCGCCTCCACTAAAGCGATTATTTCTTCAATATCAAGAGTTGCCTGGTCAGCAAGGATTGTTTTGCCAGTAAAGACTGTAACTTCCACGGCGATGACAGGCAGGCCCTGCTGGCACTACAGGTGGACATTACATCACAGAAAGCAAGAAATTCTGCCAGGGCATCACTCATAACCTGACCTTTACGCGAAATCACCTGAAGTTGTCGTTGCATATCAACCCCTTCAACCTTCAAGCTTTTCAACCAGCCATGTTCCACTTCCCGACACACCGTCAAAGACGAAAGACAGGCAATTCCTACCCCTGATTCAACAGCCCGCTTAATGGCTTCAGGGTGCCCCATCTCCATGATCACATGAATCTGATCAAGATAAGCCTTCATCTTCTCGCGAAATATGGCAACGGTCCCCGACCCCTCTTCCCGCATAATCCATCGGGTATTCTTGAAATCTGTCTTCACATTAAATATCTCATTGCTGGCAAGAGGATCACCAGGACCAACCAGAATCACCAACTCATCCTTAAACCAAGGACGGATTATAGTATCAGTATGTTTTACCGGACCTTCGACAAAACCAATATCAGCCTTGCCCTCCCGAATAAGAGTCTCAGCATAACGAGTATGATGAACAAGCATATTAATACCGACCTGAGCATGCATCCGTTTAAAGGCGCCAATCAGATAAGGGAGGAGATAATCACCAATAGTAGTACTGGCCACGATATTAATATGCCCGGTAAGTTCATCATTCTTCTCGGACATAATACTCTCAACGCTACTGACCTGACAGACAATCTCTTTGGCAAGAGGTAATAAATACCGGCCCCGCTCATTTAACAGCAGACTACGGCCATGACGATCAAACAGCGGTCCGGCAAGCTGATTTTCAAGTTCAGCTAAGGCCATACTCACCGCAGATTGGGTCACAAATAATTTTTTGCTCGCCTTGGTAACCTGGGCAGTCTCAGCCACTGCAATAAATATTTCCAATTGTCTCAAGGTGATAGACATTTACCCTTTCCTTATTCAATATTGCTTATAAAAAATATCTTTTTTTTAGATTAGCGATTTTGCACTTTATCACGTATATACTTTTTCTCAATAGTTTTCATGAACGGTATTTGTAATCAATAAATATTTCTATGAAATTAAACAAATTAATCCACAATACAAACATGAATAGCCATTCATTATTCAGTTGACAAGCGTACAAAAACTTCATTATAAAGACATTCATTAATGAAGGACTGATCGTTCAATCAATATCAGGAGCGTGAATATGGAGTTTCAGTTTTCAAACTTTCTTTATCGCGACAATGTTCTCTGGATTGCGGCCTTCACCTTGGGCGGTCTCGCTTTTGCCTTAGGGCCCATCGCTATTGTTTATCTCCTCATGCCTCGCGGCACCCGTCAATTCGAAAACAGAAACAAGCAAGCCATTGAGTGCGGCATGGTCCCCATTGGTGACAGCTGGGTGCGTTACGGCGTTGTCTTTTTTCTCTACGCCCTCATCTTTCTCGCCTTTGACGTAGATGTCCTTTTTCTGTTCCCGGTTGCCCTTGCTTACAACAATGAGATGTTTGCCTATAGGGATTTTGTAGAAATTGTAATCTTTGTCGGGATTTTATCGCTCGCAATCGTATACGCATGGACAAAGGGAGTATTCAAGTGGGAACGCAAAATATACCTTCACCGTTAGAAGCAGTACCTTCATCATTCGTTCAATTTGCCATCGCCGACAAACTGATCAATCTTGGCCGGGCAAATTCCTTATGGCCACTTACTTTCGGTTTGGCATGCTGCGCCATTGAGATGATGGCAACAGGATGTGCCAGATTTGACATGTCAAGATTTGGCGCCGAGGTCTTTCGCCCATCGCCACGACAAAGTGATGTGATGATTGTAGCCGGTACCATTTCCAAAAAAATGCAACCGGGGATCAAAACACTTTATGACCAGATGTCTGAGCCTAAATGGGTTATGGCACTGGGCAACTGTGCGATCTCGGGTGGACCTTTTGCATTTGAGGGACAGTATGGCATTGTCCTGGGCGCCGACCAGTTTTTACCGGTTGATGTCTACATCCCCGGATGTCCTCCACGGCCAGAAGCTCTCCTGCAAGGCATCATCGAACTCGAACATAAAATTTCCGGCTGGAAAAGATGGAAAAACCCTGAGACTGCATAAATCAATTGCGATTTCCAGGCCAGGTTTAATACGATAAAGTCAATCATTTAAACTGTTTCATACTCCTTCGGAGCCACAGATCATGATACTCGAAACAACACAACAAGCACTGCAAGCACTCTTTGCCGGATCTGTTCCAGCAAATGGAGCTGAGGCTGGTTCCCCCAGGGGTAATGGTGTTCTCACTCGTGATTACATAATCCATGGATACCACCTTGACGCTCAAGTTGCCGTCGATCAACTCCTGGCAGCTGTAACTATTCTTGACCAGGCAGGATTTTTTATTGAAAGTATCACCGGTGTTGACTGGATTAAAGAAAACCAGTTGGAAGTCATCTATGATTTTTCCCGTTACGACTTTGACACCTGCCGCGTGGTTATCCGTACCAGGATACCTCGTGACCAACCCGTAGTTCCCACCATTTCCACAATATACGCCGGAGCAAACTGGCATGAGCGGGAGACCCATGATTTTTTTGGCATCAAATTTGCGGGCCACCCCCACCTCGTCCCCCTGCTCCTTCCTGAAGATGCAGATTTCCATCCACTCTTAAAGGATTTCAAGGCATGAGCGCTCCAATCCAACTCCGACCGGATGAAACTTTCATCCTCAATGTAGGGCCACAGCATCCAGCAACCCACGGTGTCCTCAGGGTTAAAATGGAAATGGATGGTGAATATATTGTCAAGGCAGAAACAGTCCTTGGTTATGTCCACCGCATGCACGAAAAGATGGGAGAAAACAGGACCTACGCCCAGTATCTTCCCAACTTAAGTCGCCTCGATTATCTTGGCGCTTTAGGCTATACCCATGGTCATGTCCTGGCTATAGAGCGGGCTGCAGGGATTGAGGTACCAGAACGGGCCGAGTATATCCGGGCTATCACCGTTGAGCTCAATCGGGTGGCATCCCACCTCTTCTGGTTCGGGGCCTTTGTCATGGATCTTGGAGGCTTTAGTCCTCTCATGTACGCCATTCAGGATCGTGAACATATTCTTGATATGCTGGAGGCAGTAACCGGGGCTCGTTTAACCTATTGCTATTACCGTTTTGGTGGCCTCTACAATGATGTGGACGATGATTTCATTGAGGCAGCCAAACGTTTTATCCCCCGCATGCGTAAATCACTGAAAAAATATGCTGCCTTGGTGACGGGCAATATTATCTTTCAGAAACGACTGGAAGGGATAGCACCTGTCTCGGCGGAGATGTGCCGTAAATATGGGGCCACTGGCCCCGTTGCCAGGGGATCTGGGATCAACTTTGATGTCCGTAAAAATGAGCCCTATTCGGTCTATCCTGAATTCGATTTTGATGTCCCAGTCTATCATGAATGTGACTCCATGGCCCGCTACAAGGTACGCATGGATGAAATGGAGCAATCACTGCGGATCATCGAACAGGGCTTAGAAAAATTACCTAGCGGGCCCATCATGACCGAGAAAAAACCAAAAAATATTAAACTGCCGGTAGGTGATTTCTATCAGGCAGTGGAAACCGCACGCGGCAGTTTTGGAATCAGAATTGTCAGTGATGGTGATAAAAATGCCTATCGACTAAAACTGCGTTCACCGACATATTCGAATATGCATCTTTTTGATGAGGCATGTGAGGGGATGCTGATTATGGATGCCCTTGCATTTATGGGAAGCTTGGACCTCGTCATACCAGAAATGGACAGGTAATTTCATTTCTAAATCAAAATGGAACAACGCCCCCCGACAGCGAAGCGGCGAAGTTACTATTTGATTGGAAAATGGACTAAGGGAGAAGGACAATGAGTTTAACATTACTAAATGTCATAGTTGCTGTGGTGATTGCCATCGCCTTTGCCGCTGCCAACGCCGCCTATCTGGTCTGGGCCGAGCGCAGAGGTGCAGCCCGCATCCAGCGCCGTCCAGGTCCAAATATTAACGGCCCCTTTGGACTGTTACAACCACCTCTTGACGGCATCAAACTGATGACCAAGCAGCTGATGATCCCGGGAGGAGCTGACAAAATTCTGTTTATGGTAGCCCCGGTACTTGCCATGGCACCAGCCATCATGAGTTTTGTCACCATCCCTTTCAGCAAGGGAATCGCCGCCCATAATATGGAGATTGGCGTCCTCATGATTTTCGCCTTTGCCTCCATGGGTGCCATGGCCATCCTCTTTGCCGGCTGGGGTTCTCGCAATAAGTATTCAGTCATGGCCTCGGTCAGGGCGGTATCACAAAATGTCTCCTATGAGATTCCCATGCTGATCACAGCGATTACTGTGGTCATGGTCAATGGTTCTATGGATCTCAAGGCGATCAGCCTAGCCCAGGCCGGTGGTTTCTGGCACTGGAATATCTTTCCATCCCTGCACAGTCCATTAATGCCGATCTCTTTTATCATATTTTTCATCTGCTCCCTGGCAGAAACCAATCGCGCCCCCTTTGATCTTGGCGAGGCAGAGAGTGAACTGGTGGCTGGCTTTCATACCGAGTACGGCAGTATGGGCTTTGGTCTCTTCTTCATGGGAGAATATGCAAACATTGTTATTGGCGCCAGTCTGACAACTATTCTGTTTCTTGGTGGCTGGGATTGTCCCTTTGGCATGTTTCCAGGCGTCTGGTGGTTCTTACTCAAAATCTACCTCCTCATTGCTACCTTTATCTGGATTCGCTGGACCTTCCCACGAACAACCATTTACGGACTGCTTAATCTGTCTTGGAAAATACTTATTCCTATATCCCTGTTCAACCTGCTGCTCACTGCAGGATTACTGAAGGTGTTCTAATATGGGCGGTTATTTCAGCGATATATTCAATGGGAGCAAAAGTCTGCTCATTGGGATGGGTATCACCTTTCGGGAATTTTTCAAACCTACCGTAACTGTTCAGTATCCCTATCAGACTCTCAAGATGTCGGCACGGTTTCGTGGACATATCGAGCTCATTGCCGATGAAGAAGGGAATCCAAAATGTGTCGCCTGTGGGATGTGTCAGCGTGCCTGTCCCTCCGGTTGTATCAGCCTGGACTCTGTCTCGGTGGACATCGAAGTTGATGGGAAAGTTAAGAAGAAAAAGGTTTTAAGCAAATACGATCTTGATTTTACCAAATGCTCCCTGTGCGGACAATGTGTTGAAAATTGTAATTTTGGGGCAATAGACTTTTCAAAAGAATATAATCTTGCGTCTACTCGCAAGGAAGATTTCCACTTTAATCTTCTTAAACGGTTGGAGGAGAGAAACGCATGAACCCTTCCATGGCCATAACAGAAGCGCCAGGGCTGTTCACCGCTGACGGCCTGACTGGTCTGATCTTTCTTGTAATGATGGCAGTCACTCTCATTGGTGGAATCATTTCCTGCTGCGCGGAACGACTGGTACGGGCGGTAGCAGGACTTATTGTCTGTTTTATCGGGGTGGCTGCCCTCTATTACTTCCTAAACTCGCCTTTTGTGGCAATGATGCAGATGCTCATCTATGTGGGGGCCGTCTGTATCACTATCGCCTTTGCCATCATGCTCGCTGCCCCAGAAGAAAGCAAAAAAAATGGCCCAGCGGGACCATTATCAGGACCTCTGGGATTTATCACCGCAGGTCTGGTCACCATCGGATTAATCGTTATGGCGATGAGAGCAAAATTCACCTCTCTCCCCAAGGTCAGTGATGGGACAATGAAAGAAATGGGAATCCAGCTTCTGACCAGTTATTCCATGGTCTTTGAGCTCATATCCATTGTCCTGTTGATTGCAATCATTGGGGCATTAGTCATAGCCCGTGCTGGAAGGAGCAAATAATGTCTCTACTTACTCTGTACAACAACCTCAACACCTTTCTTTATCTGGCAGCCATGTTGTTTGGCATGGGCATCTATGGGCTTGTAACCCGGCGAACACTCATCGGGATGCTTATTGCCTCCGAACTGATACTGGCCGCGGCGTCTATTAATTTTATGGCCTTTAACAGGTTTACGGCACCAGACCCCACAGTAGGGCAGATATTTACCCTTTTCATCATGGCCATTGCCGCTGCCGAAGCCGCCATTGGACTGAGCATTATCATTGCCGTGTATCGAAACTATAAATCTATCGACACCGAAGATCTGGTCGAACTTAAAGGTTAGAAAAAGGAACATCTGTCATGGATATAACAACGGTCAGTTCCGTAAAACTTCTCATAACTCTCCTCGTTCCGCTTATTGGCACCTTGGGTGTCATGTTTATGGGGAAAAACGAGAATATCAGAGAAGGTATCTCGTCGGTTTCCTCAATCATCCTGTTTTTACTTGTCGCCTCAATGATTCCGACAGTACTGTCCGGCAAGACATTGATCTTCCACATGTTCAGTATCCTTCCTGGAGTCACCGTTACTCTCCGGGCAGACGCCATGTCCATGATCTTTGCCTTGGTGGCATCGTCTCTCTGGACGATTGCAGTCTTCTACTCCATGGGCTATATGCGAGCCCACCACGAACATGCACAGACTCGATTCAATGCCTGTTTTGCTCTGGCAATCTTTGGCGCAATCGGGGTCGCCTTCTCTGATAACCTTTTTACCCTCTATCTCTTTTACGAGATCGTATCAATCTGCACCTACCCCCTGGTTGCCCATCATCAGGACGCAGAAGGTTACAATGGCGCCCGGAAATACATTATCTATCTGACCACGACGGCCAAGGCATTTCTGTTGCCCGCCCTGATCCTGATCTATGTCCTGACCGGAACCCTTGATTTTGCACCCAATATCTCAACCGGCATATTCCCGCCAGATGTCAACAAGAGCCTGGTGATCATGCTCTACATTTTCTGTCTCTTCGGTTTTGCCAAAAACGGGGTCATGCCCTTTCATCACTGGCTGCCAGGCGCCATGGTCGCGCCCACTCCTGTTTCTGCCCTGCTTCATGCCGTGGCCGTTGTTAAGGTTGGTGTTTTCTGCACCACCCGGGTCATGCTGTATGTCTTTGGGGTGGATACCATGCATGCCCTAAACCTTGGGATTCCAACGGCGTACTTTGTCGGATTTACCGTGATCATGGCCTCAATCCTTGCCCTCTCCAAGAACAACCTCAAAGAACGATTGGCTTATTCAACCATCAGTCAACTCTCATATATCATCATGGGTGTGGCTCTCCTCACCCCGGCAGGTATTGATGGCGGTCTGATCCATATCGTCAATCATGCCTTCGCTAAGATCACCCTCTTCTTTTGCGCCGGTGCCATTTATATTGCCGCTCACAAGAAAGATATCTCAGATATGGGAGGACTGGGCAAGACCATGCCCTTTACCTTCGGGGCCTTTGCCATTGCCTCACTTTCCATGATTGGCGCACCACCGGTCGGCGGATTTATCACCAAATGGAATCTGCTGGTTGGATCCATTCAGGCCCACCAGATCGGGATTTTGCTCATCCTTATCGCCAGCACCATGCTCAATGTCGGGTATTTCGCACCCATTACCATTAAGGCCTTTTTCGGCAAACGCCCGGAAGGTGAAACGTTCCAAGGTATCAAAGAGGCGCCCTTGTCCATGCTGATCCCCATCCTCATTGCATGTACAGTCTCTGTCCTTCTTGGTATCTTCCCAAACTTCATGATGCAATTTGTTAAGGTGGTGACAGGATGATTGTCAATGTTATCGATTATCTACGTGACCGGCTGCAGCTGGTTAAATATTGCTGCTATGGTGGTATCGCCCTCATAGTCATCTGGAGCCTGACCGTTGACACCAGCCATGCACACACCTGGGCTGAAAAGATGATACCAGGATTCTGGTCCCTGTTTGGCCTTGGCTCCTGTGCAGTCGTCATTATGGTGGCAAGAGTGCTCAGCAGAAGCGGGATCATGACCCGGGAGGATTATTATGACAACTAATTTTTTCCATCCGGCCCTCATCATGATCATAGGGGCGCTTCTATTACCCTTGGTCAGAGGACCGTTCAGAAAGCCCTATCTCTTTCTGATTCCCTTATTGACCTTTCTGGATGTACTCTATCTGAGCCAGCATCCCGGCACTTATGGTGTCCTCCAATTTCTCGACTGGGAGCTCACCTTTGGCCGGGTCGACCGCCTTTCCATGATCTTTGGTTTTATCATGGCATTGATGGCCATTATCGGCACCATCTACTCCATGCATGTGGACGATGAATGGCAGCATATTGCTGCCTGGTTTTATGTGGCAGGGTCGCTCGGCGTCATCTACTGCGGCGATTTCCTGGTACTTTTTCTTTTCTGGGAGATGATGGCCTTTGCCTCCACCTTCCTGATCTGGTTCAAAAAGGATCCTGAATCGCTGGCGGCAGGGTATCGATACATTCTTGTCCATACCTTTGGCGGGGTTATCCTTCTGTTAGGTTTTGTCCTCAGATATCAGGCAACCGGCGACCTCTCCTTTGTCCAGTTAAATGTCCAGAATCCGGAGTTGTACACCTGGCTTATCATGATTGGCCTGATGCTGAATGCCGCAGTACCTCCATTGCACTCCTGGTTACCAGATGCCTATAGTAAGGCTACCGTTACCGGTTCCGTCTTCATGTGCGCCTTCACCACCAAGACAGCTATCTACACCTTGGCCAGAAGCTGTGCCGGCTTTGATGTGCTCATTGTTCTCGGAGTCATAATGGCCATCTACGGCATCATTTACGCGATCATGGAAAATGATGTTCGCAAACTTCTGGCTTGGGAAATTGTCTCACAGGTTGGCTATATGGTGACAGGCGTAGGCATTGGTACTGCCCTTGCCATTAATGGCACCTGTGCCCATGCCTTCGCTCATATCCTTTACAAAGGTCTGCTGTTCATGGCAGCAGGGGCAGTTATTCATGCCACCGGTAAATCCAAATTTACCGAACTCGGCGGACTCTATAAAAAAATGCCTGTCACCTTTGTCTTTCTCGTGATCGGGGGAATATCTGTTTCCGCCTTCCCCTTTCTCTCTGGTTTTGTCTCAAAATCAATGATCATCAGTGCCAGCTTTGAATCACATATCCTCTGGGCCGGTTTTCTCCTGACCGTAGTCTCTGCTGGAACCTTCCTGGTGGCTGGCCTCAGACTTCCTTATCTTCTCTTTTTCAGTGAGAATAAATGCAGTGCTGAAACCTGGGAAAAAGCTAAAGATCCCTCCTGGAACATGCAGCTTGCGATGATGCTCGCTGCTTTTCTCTGCATCTTCATCGGCTCCTATCTTCCCTTTCTCTATGGTATGCTCCCCAACACTGAGGTGGCCTATCATCCTTATGGGGCCTATCATCTAAGTGAAACCCTGCAAATCCTGGCACTTACTGCCTTGGGCTTCTTTTTGTTGCGCAAATATATTACGGCCAGAGAAACCATCAGTCTGGATCTGGACTGGTTCTACCGGAAAGGCGGCCAATATTTTCTCTGGACAGTTACCAACCCCTTACAGTGGTTTGATACCGCTTTCAGTAAGGCATATAGAGTTGTCGGTTTGAGCACACTGATGACCACTTCACAATTCTGGTCATGGTTTGACTGGAATGGGATTGACGGCGTGGTTGATGGAACGGCCCGTTGCGTACGCGCCATTGGTCGGCGCGTCAGTCTGGTTCTCCAGCGCGGTCAGATTCAGCAGACAATATATTATACGGTAACTTTTGCCGCCGTTATTCTTGTAGCTTACGTCTGGCTATAAAACACTGATTTTTGAGGACCACTGGGAATGGATCAACTACTTATAAATCCAAATTATCCACATATTCTGAGCACTCTGATTTTCTTGCCCCTGGCAGGAGCCTTACTATTGCTCTTTGTGCAAAATGAATACTTTGCCCGTTTTTGGGCCTTGGGGATCGCCACTCTTACCGCCATACTCTCTATCCCGCTTGTCCGTGCCTTTGACCAAACATCAGCCAAGTTTCAATTTGCTGAACAGTACAGCTGGATAAATTCACTCAACATCC
Source organism: uncultured Desulfobulbaceae bacterium (assembly GCA_903887485.1). Lineage (GTDB taxonomy): Bacteria > Desulfobacterota > Desulfobulbia > Desulfobulbales > Desulfocapsaceae > UBA2270. The sequence goes on from CAISPV010000022.1 coordinate 22,435, forward strand.
AGTATGTTATCGGGATTGATGGTATCTCTATCCTGCTGGTAATGTTGACAACCTTGATCATGCCTCTCTGTATCCTGGCATCATGGAGCTATATCAAGACCCGTGTTCAGACCTTCATGATCTGCCTGCTGATCATGGAAACTGCCATGCTCGGTGTCTTCATGGCCTTGGATTTTGTCCTGTTTTACATCCTCTGGGAGGCCATGCTGATTCCCATGTACCTGCTTATCGGGATCTGGGGTGGTCCAAGGAAGATTTACGCGTCAATCAAATTTTTCCTTTATACCCTGGCTGGCTCCATTATGCTGCTGGTTGGAATTATCTGGCTCTACAAGACGAATAATTACTCCTTTTTTATCCCAGATATGATGTGGCGGAATTATTCACTGACCGCCCAGATCTATCTCTTTTTGGCCTTCTTTCTGGCTTTTGCCATCAAAGTTCCCATGTTTCCTTTTCATACATGGCTACCCGCTGCGCATGTTGAAGCACCAACGGCAGGTTCTGTTATTCTGGCTTCCGTTCTCTTGAAAATGGGGACGTATGGCTTTCTCCGCTTTGCCTTGCCCATAACGCCACAGGCCACCACGCTACTCATGCCTTATATCCTCTGGTTATCGATTGCTGGCATCATCTATGGAGGGTTTACTGCCCTGGCCCAGCAAGACATGAAAAAACTGATTGCCTACTCCTCTGTTGGCCATATGGGATTTGTCACACTGGGAATCTTTGTCATGAATCTTGAAGGAATAGAAGGTTCCATTCTGCAGATGATTAACCACGGTATTACCACTGGTGCCCTGTTTCTCTGCGTCGGAATGATCTACGAGAGAACACACAGTCGTGAACTTCGCTCCGCTACCGGTGTTGGCAAGTATATGCCAATCTATGTCACCTTTCTTGCCTTTTTCTCCCTCTCATCTTTTGGTTTTCCAGGAACTAACAGCTTTGTCGGGGAGTTTATGATTCTGGCTGGCGCGTTCAAGCACAGCATACCCCTTGCCCTGGCTGCCATTCCTGGTGCAGTCCTTGCTGCCGCCTACATGCTGCGCATGCTTCAAAAGATTGTCTGGGGAGGGACAGATAATCCAGATCAGTCTTGGCTCAAGGATCTGAATCTGCGTGAGATTATCACCTTATGCCCCTTCCTCTTTTTTGTTTTCTGGATCGGACTGGGGCCACAGCCTTTTATTGATCTTATGCACATCAGTGTTATAAACCTCCTTGAGCAGTTTCATGCACATCAGGGTCAGGCAGTAGCTGCCGCAGAATTAATTTTTCATTAATCGCATTTAATAAATAACGACCTACTGAAGGTACTACACATGCAATTTCTACCTGAGTTAGCACTGTTGGGAGCGGCTCTTGTCATCTTCCTGGTCAGTCTGGGAAAGACTGACGCTGACAAAATGAAAACGGTTGCCATTTGTCTGGGAATAACAGTATTTGCGGCAACGCTTTTCAGCTTTGGACAAAAAGGAAGCCTTTTTTATGACGCCTACAAGATTGACCTCTACTCCCAGGTCTTCAAAACCCTGATTGCCGGAGCTATGGTTGTTGTCCTTATCCTGGGACGCAAACTGAAAGATATACAAAAGACTGTTCATCCCGAATACTATCTTTTCCTGTTTATCAGCGTCCTCGGGCTCATGATGCTGGTCTCAAGCGTTGAACTTCTATCGATTTTTGTGGCTATGGAGCTCTCTTCCTTTGCCGTCTATATCATGGTTCCCATGCGAAATGACATTGGAAATTATCATTTTCAAATGGAAGCCGGTATCAAATATCTGCTTTTTGGTGTTACCGCAACCGGATTCATGCTCTTTGGCATGAGTTATCTGTTTGGCTTGACTGGATCGACTCAACTTGCAGTAATTATGGAAAAACTTTCGCATATATATAATCAACCAGCAGCAATCGTCGCTATCATGATGGTATTGGCAGGCTTCTTCTATAAACTTGCCCTTTTTCCTTTTCATTTCTGGGTACCAGATGTCTATGAAGGCGCCTCCAACGAGACTACTGCCTTTATTGCCTCCGTCCCCAAACTGGCCGCAGTTGCCTTGCTGATCCGCCTTGTCAGTATGGTGAACGGCGAAGGACAGATCATTGTCAACATCCTGATGGTATGTGCAGTTCTTTCCATGTTTTACGGGAACCTGTCAGCCCTTGTCCAGACCGATATCAAACGCATGCTTGGATTTTCAGGCATAGCCCATGCAGGATTTGTTCTCCTTGGAATACTCACCTTCCAAATCAGTGGCTATGCCAATGCCCTCTACTATATCATTGGTTATGTAGTGATGAACTTGGCCTGTTTTCTGGTTATTTGTTCCGTTTCCAGCAATGGTGAGAATGTTCAAATCAAGGATTTAAGTGGGCTGCATAAACGTTCACCATTGCTTGCGCTTACTTTGACGGTGGCCCTTTTTGCACTCGCTGGCATTCCTCCCTTTGTTGGCTTCATGGGTAAATTCATGCTGCTTGCTGGCGCGTTAAGACAAGGTTATCTCCTTCTGGTCATTCTTGCTGCCATTAATACGGCAATTGCCATCTTCTATTATCTCTCTGTGGTTCGTGTCACCTTCTGCAGTGATCCTGACAACAAAGATAGCGTTGTCAGTGGTCTCTTTACCAATATGACATCCATTGTTCTTCTACTCATTATTGTAATCATGGGTGTCGCTCCCCAACGATTTGTTGATTTTGCCACATTCACTGTCCAATCAATGATGTAATTTCCGTTCCATCCATCACATCAAATAAGGCTATCAACACTTCCTGTTGATAGAAAAAAAAGCAAAAAAAAAGCTCTTGTTCATGAAATGAACAAGAGCTTTTTTTTATTAAAAAAAACCGTTATTTTTTACCTTTTCCAGATGCCCTCTTCGCCGCCTTCAAAGGATTAACACGAATGGTAACTATATTTATTTCCGGCTTGGCATGGGTTGCAAAATTACATATCCCAAGACGCCACTTAGCCTCTGGTTGCATATAGGTTTTGCAAAATTGTGCCCCTGATTCTTCCACAATTCTTTCACATCCAGAACATTTTTCAATTACAGATTTAAAATCTCTTTCGCTATAACTTTTCACAGCTTGATTTTGCATATTATCCTCCTGATTTATCAAACAACTTTACAATCATGTCATGTTTATTGAAGCGAAAACTCATCATTATCCCATGGAGCCTAAAACCAAGCCATGATTCATATAAAAAAAGTGTACATTAACAAAACACGCAACTTTTCTCAAGAAAAAAACAGCAAAAGATTGCAACAACATCGAGAGCACTCAACATTCTTTTCTCTCCTTTAAAGAGACAGACAACTCATTTTCGACAACTTTTGCTAAGCAAACCATAAAAAAACAGTCTCTTATCGCTAGTTCCTTGTATTCAGCAACTTCATGAGATAGAATAAATCTTATCTTTGATATCAATATCATTCAGTTGTCTAAATTTACACAAAATATAATCATACACAACGTCACAGAGAGGAACAAACCATGCCAGTTTATGTGTGGACAGGTGTAAATTCACAAGGCGTCAAACGTAAAGGCGAAGTAGAATTTCCTGATCAAGCTGCCGCGTTAGCCCATGTCAAACGCCTGCGGATCCAGGACATTAAAATAAAAGAGAAACCTAAAGATCTGTTTGAAAACATTTCTTTTTTTAAACCAAAAGTCACCGGTAAAGATCTTGTAATCTTTACCAGACAACTATCCACAATGATAGATGCTGGCCTACCACTAATCCAGAGCCTTGAGATCTTGGCAAAACAGCAGGAAAACTCAACGTTTAAAACAGTTCTTACTGCCATCAAGAGAGATGTGGAAACCGGAACCACTATCGCCGATGCAATGAGAAAACACCCCACGGTCTTTGACAATCTTTTTGCCAACATGATTGAAGCTGGTGAAACAGGTGGTATTCTCGACACCATTCTTGAACGACTGGCTGGGTTCAAGGAAAAATCGATGGCTCTGAAGAAAAAAATAAAAGGAGCAATGACCTATCCCGCTATCTGTCTTGCCATCTCGTTTCTTATCCTTGGTGTCATTCTCATCTTTGTCATTCCTGTTTTTTCGGAAATGTTTTCCAGTATGGGGGCCGCACTGCCAATTCCTACACAAATAGTTGTCCAGATGAGTTATTTTGTAAAATCATATTTTATCTACATTATCATGGGGATATTCGCCCTTATTTTTATCATTAAAAAAATATACAATACAGAAAAAGGCCGCTATAGAATTGACGCCATGCTTTTGCGAGCACCCGTTGTCGGGCCCTTAATCAGAAAAGTGGCTGTTGCCAAATTCACCAGAACACTGAGCACCATGCTCCAGAGTGGTGTATCAATCCTTGACGCGCTGCAAGTAGTAGCCAAAACTTCTGGAAACAAAGTTATTGAGGGGGCTGTTTTCAGAATCGCAGACAGTATCAGTGAAGGTCGCCCCATTGCTGAACCTCTTGAAGAAAGTGGCGTATTCCCAAACATGGTGGTACAGATGATCAATGTAGGCGAATCTGTAGGTGCCTTGGATACAATGCTTGCCAAGATTGCCGATTTTTATGATGACGAAGTTGATCAGGCCGTAAACAATCTCACAGCCATGATTGAACCCTTCATGATGGTCTTTTTAGGAGGAATGATAGGTGGTATAGTCATTTCCATGTACCTGCCTATCTTCCAAATGGCATCAGTAGTTGGTGGTAGTAACTAACAAACAGAAACAGACACAAATCAAACGTCCCGGCTTTGTTTTTTCATTATCAGGGTTTATTTTAAGAGTTTTTTTACAAGCTTGTTTTTTTATTATTAACGGAGAACGACATGACACTTACTAAGGCAGAATTAGTTCAACAAATCTATAAAACTCACCCCACTCTCAGTAAGACCCAAGCAACAGAGTCAATAGAGGCTTTTTTGCGGATCTCAAAAAATACCCTGATCAATGGCTCCGATCTCCTCCTGAGTGGTTTTGGGAAATTTAATGTAAAAGACAAAAACTCAAGAAGAGGTCGCAATCCTCAAACCGGAGACGAACTAACTCTTGATGCACGAAGAGTGATCACCTTCAAGCCCTCTGGAATCCTGCGTGACAAAATAAACAATTCTTAAAAATATAGAGGTCCATAGCAACAACAGTCTCTTTTCTTTCTCTGTGATTCAGGGCTGAATCAGCCATAAGCTCATTCAGCCCTGAACAGCTCGTACTTATTCAGAATCCTATTCTGAACTCAATATCCTCCTTTTCTGCAAGCACTCGGTTCTTGTCCATGTCCACCCAACCTTCATTAAAAAATATCCCGCTGAGTTCAATCAACATCACTCCACACTGGAGCATCCACCCTTTTCTGGATGACACCCCCTCAGCGACACTCAACCAATCATTTACAGAAACGGGAATCCTGCATCCCCCCATTGTTCAACAAGCACATGATGGAACTTTTAACCTTATCTGTGGGCGTAAACGCCTCTATGCACTCAAACATTACTTCAACCAAACAAGCTTTCCCTGTCTGATTATCCAACCTGCGCTCGACCCATATACTTTTTTTCTCTATATCTTGACCGATCAGCAGCTTAATGGACCGCTATCTCCAATAGAAATTGCCATTTTTGTCAAATATTGCCTGGATAAAATGGACGAAAAAGAAGTGACAAATCTTTTTCTCCCTCGCTTGGGATATAAAAAGCAGGCATTTCTTATCCAACAACTCGTCAGCCTCTTGTCACTGGACGAAACAATACAACGACAAATTCATCATGGCCTCATTGTCGACAAAATTGCCTTTGAACTTCTGATACTACCACCAGAGGACAGATTCTGCCTCTCATCGCTCTTTGAGCTCCTGCAACCAGGAACAGGAAAACAAAAAAGAATATTAACTCTCAGTCGAGACATAGCCAATCGTTCGCAAAAAACGATTTCATCTCTCTTTCAAGAACAGGACTTCAAGCACATAGTAGAGCATCAAGAAATGAATCCGCCGCAAAAGACACACGCCCTCCTTGAACTCCTGCAAAAAGAATTTTACCCCAGAAGTAGTGTCGCAGAACACGACTTTAAAGACAAAGCAAGAAGGCTCAATTTACCTGACAACTATGAGCTCACCCATAGTCTTAATTTTGAAAAAGATGAAGTGTATCTTACTATGACATTTCCAAATTTGGAAAGTTGCGTAAACTGGGCACAAGAAAATGGCCGATGAAGGGAATATGAGAAAAATAAACTGAGGACAACTGAAAGGAGAATTGTTTTGGTTCAGCGTGAATTGGACTTTTGGTTCGTTTGTGATAAACAATTACAAACGGAGGAAAATCCATGCGAAAAAACGTCATAACTACACCCCAGAAGAAAAAGTTTCCATTTTGCGTCGCCACGTCGAACATATTGCAGTGTCTGACCTGTATGACGAGTATTACCTTCAACCCAGGATTTTCTATTGCTGGCAGAAGCAGTTTTTTGAAAACGGATCCGCAGCATTTTATCCGTGTCAGCCGACCTCAAAAACGTGTCAAGGAAGTTAAATTTCAGCAGATTGAAGGCAATTTAACGAAAGCACGAAGTTCTTTCTGAGCTGAGGGAGGAGCATATCAAGATAAAACTTATTATGGTTTCAGAAAGTTACCATACACAACATCACCCGCAACCATAATATCCTGCTCAAGACGTCTGTAACGGACATTATGCAAGCGGATTACATCTTCGCCACCACGAATATTGAGTCCCTCAATAACCGAGACGCCAGAGTTACCAGCAAAGATTGGGGCAATAAAAAGATTCACATGATCAACCAGTTGCTGTCTTAAAAAAGCACCATGAATAGTTGCCCCCCCTTCAACAAGCACCGAGGAAATCCCTTTACTGGCAATGAACTTTAGCATCTGACGAAGATCAACCCTGCCATCAGCACCACAACCCACCTGATAGATAACAGCATTCCCAGTTCTTCTGATCCGTTCCATTTTTTCAAGGCTGACTTCTGTTCCACAAAAAATCCAGGTGGGAGCTGAAGAGTCAAGATGAAGGAGCCTGGCAGACTCGGGAATATGCAAGTGGGTATCAAGAACAATCCGGATAGGATCCCGTCCGCCATGCGGCAGGCGAGTAGTAAGGGATGGGTCATCGACCATCACGGTAGCATTTCCCACCAGGATCGCATCCACGCGATCACGCAAACGATGGACCTTCCGCAATGAGGCAGACCCTGTCATCTGGCCACTTTGATGCGGCTGGTAACTGATGCGCCCATCAAGACTCATCCCCGCCTTCATCACGACCCAAGGCAAGGATTGGGTGATATATTTAAGAAAAGGACGATTCTGGGCACGACATTCAGCCTCAAGCACCCCGCTTACCACTTCAATCCCCTGACTTTGCAGATAGCTGCTGCCGCTACCATCAACCAGGGGATTAGGATCTTGCATTCCAACTACCACCCGCCTGATACCGCTGACAGCTATCGCCTTGCTGCATGGGGGAGTCCGCCCGGTATGATTACATGGCTCGAGGGTCACATACAGAGTGGCACCAGCAGCCAATGCACCAGCCTGGCGCAAGGCATGTATTTCTGCATGCGGTGTCCCTGCCTTTTTATGATAACCCGTAGCAATAATCTCCTGATCACGGACGATAACCGCCCCCACGCAAGGATTGGGAGAGGTACGCCCCATGCCTTTACGCGCCTCTCGTAAAGCCAGGCGCATATAATAGTGATTTTTCTCAGATGGCAACACTTATGCCTCTTTGCTATCTCTGGCATCCAACAGGGTTTTCAACTCATCCACAAACTGACTGACATCTTTAAACTGGCGATACACTGAGGCAAAACGGACATAGGCAACCTCATCAAGTTCAGGAAGTGACTCCATCACCCACTCACCAATAATTTGCGATGAAACCTCTTTTAAACCAAGATCTTGAAGTCTTTTCTCAATCTCATCGACAAAGGCATCGATATCGTCATAGCTTACCGGTCTTTTTTCGCAGGCCTTTTCAAGGCCGACAACCATTTTCTGACGGTCCCAGGCCTCACGACGCCCATCTTTTTTCACCAGAACAGGCATCATCACTTCCAGTCGCTCATAGGTGGTAAAACGCTGGTTACAGGTCAGACAAGAACGTCGTCGTCTGGTAATAGTACTCTCCTTATTCAAGCGAGAGTCAATGACCTTGTTATCAAGATGACCACAATAGGGACACTTCATGCTTTCTCCGGTTTAGAGTACTGGATCAACAATGGCTGAGAGAGGAAATCTGTCACACAGTTCCCGTACTTCCTGACGTACCTGCGCGATGGTCTGTTGATCACGTTTGGTAATAACACGCTCAATCCAATCGGCAATGCGCAGCATTTCCGCCACTTTTAACCCCCTGGTGGTAACGGTAGGCGTTCCTATACGCACCCCGCTTGTCACAAACCGCGACTTGGTGTCAAAAGGAATCGCATTTTTATTCACAGTCATCCCCCCCTGTTCAAGAAGCTCCTCCGCCTCTTTTCCGGTGATATCCTTGTTGCTCAAATCCACAAGGAAAAGATGGTTATCTGTTCCGCCGGAGACCAATCTGAAGTTTTTGGCCATCAAACCAGCGGCAAGGGCCTTGGCGTTTTCGACAACTTGAACCTGATCCGCCTTGAACGCGTCACTCATCGCCTCCTTGAAAGCAACGGCCTTGGCAGCTATAACATGCATTAAAGGTCCACCTTGTATACCAGGGAAGATATGACTATTTAGGGCCTTACCCCATTTTTCTCGTGCCAGGATCAACCCGCCCCTGGGGCCACGCAAGGTCTTATGGGTTGTTGTCGTGACGAAATCCGCATACGGAACAGGAGACGGATGCACTCCGGCCGCAACCAGACCAGCTATATGGGCCATATCCACCATAAACAAGGCGCCGATCTCATCGGCTATTCTCCTGAATCCTGCAAAATCAATAAATCGTGGATAAGCGCTGGCTCCGGCTACAATCATTTTGGGCTTGTTTTCAAAAGCAAAACGTTCAACTTTTTCCATGTCGATTCGTTCCGTATCACGCTCAACACCATAAGAAACAAAATCAAACAACTGCCCTGAAAAATTAACCCCGCTGCCATGGGTCAGATGACCACCATGGGCAAGGTCCATTCCCAGCACCTTGTCCCCTGGTTTCAGGGTAGCAAAATAGACGGCCATATTGGCCTGCGATCCTGAATGAGGCTGGACATTGGCATACTCAGCGCCAAATATTTCTTTTGCGCGGGAAATAGCCAAGGTCTCCACCTGATCGGCGAAATCGCAACCACCGTAGTATCGTTTCTGCGGATATCCCTCGGCGTATTTATTGGTAAAAATCGAGCCCTGGGCCTCAAGAACTGCCTGGGATGCTATATTTTCAGAAGCAATCAGCTCCAACTGATTATTTTGACGCTCATATTCAAGCTTGATACTGTTGTAAACTTCAGGATCTTTTTTTTGCAATGCGTTCATAGCGGAATCACCTTTTGCTTTTCCAGTTGACAACCAACCAGATTTCTTCTCAAGGACAGACTAAACCGTTGTAACAAAATCATACCATCATCTGAATGACAAAAACAGTACCAAGAACCGATCGTTCTTCATCTATCCCAGAAACGAGCAATGCCACACAGGATAAAGACGAAACTTCAGCCATGGCCGTCGGTCGCGACGAAAGGATTGCTCGTAAAAGCTCCTAAAAAAAAAGCCGGCATTTCATATTCACAATGCCGGCCCTTGTACATTATTCCCTAACTGCCCACTTCAACATTTACTGTAGAGCTCAATACGCCCAAGATGACGACCACCACTAAACTCAACCGCCAGCCAGATACGAACGATATCCTCAGCAACGCCAAGACCAATAACCCTTTCACCCATACAGAGCACATTAGCATTGTTATGCTCACGGCTCATGCGGGCAGTATAGTGATCATGGCAGAGTGCAGCACGCACATGCACATATCTATTGGCAGCCATGGACATACCAAGCCCTGTCCCACAGATCAGAATACCACGATCCACGGTACCAGCGTCTACTTTTTCACAAACCAGTTTGGCCACATCAGGATAATTAACGGATTCAGTGGAATAACAGCCCTGATCCTGAACTTCATGCCCCAACTCTTCCACCAATACTCGAATCATCTCTTTCAGATGAAAGCCACCATGATCAGCACCAATTGCTATTTTCACATCAATCTCCCGTAAGTGCTCTTTTCCCTGACTACCTTTCAGCCATGAAAACGCTGCATAACAATAACACCGTTGGTGCCGCCAAAACCGAAAGAATTAGATACCGCTGCCCGAATCTCCATTTTCCTGGCCTGATTCGGCACATAATCAAGATCACACTCAGGACTGGCCTCCTGCAGATTGATCGTCGGCGGGGCAATCTGCTGACTGACGCTCAGGGCTGTAAAGGCTGCCTCGATCCCGCCAGCCGCGCCCAGCATATGACCAGTCATCGATTTTGTGGAACTGATGGCAAGCCTCCGGGCGTGATTACCAAAAACAGTTTTAATGGCCTGGGTTTCACAACGATCATTTAACGGGGTGGATGTCCCATGGGCATTGATATAATCAATATCTTCAGGCGCAAGCCCTGCATCCTGCAGGGCCAGGCGCAGACAGCGTGCGGCACCTTCTCCGTCTTCAGGCGGAGCGGCAATATGATAGGCATCACTACTGGCACCATAACCAGTTATTTCCGCATAAATCGTAGCGCCGCGTTTGATGGCGTGTTCCAACTCTTCAAGGACAAGCATACCAGAGCCCTCAGACATGACAAATCCATCCCGATCTTTATCAAAAGGCCTGGATGCCTGCGATGGCGCATCATTGCGCGTGGAAAGCGCCTTCATAGCGCTAAATCCGCCGACACCAAGGGGACAGATTACAGCCTCGGCGCCACCAGTAATCACCATATCACAGCTACCATAGACAATGGAGCGATAGGCCTCGCCAACGGCATGGGTCCCAGCGGCACAGGCAGTTGAAAGGGCGAGATTAGGCCCTTTTGCTCCAAGCTGCATGGAGATATGACCAGAGGGCATATTAGGAATGGCCATGGGAATGAAGAAAGGCGAGATCTTCCTTGAACCACGTTCAAGACAGCTCACATGATTCTGCTCAATGGTAGGAAGCCCCCCCATACCACACCCGGTAATCACCCCTACCCGCTGACAATTGGTTTCATCGATACTGGCGCCACTGTCCGCAAATGCCAATTTGGCAGCAACAATGGCATACTGCACATAAAGGTCAAGGTGTTTGGCAAGTTTTTTTTCAATAAACTCTTCTACCTGAAAGTCCTTTACCTCTGCTGCAATCTTGACCGCATAATCACTGGTATCAAAGCGGGTGATAAGGCCGACACCACTGGTTCCGGCACAGATATTCCCCCAGGTTTTTTGTGTCCCAGTGCCAAGCGGCGTTACTAAACCAATTCCGGTAACGACAACTCTACGCTTTGCCATGTAAACTCTCCATCAAGCCAATAGATTCGTTTCTCACAGACATGAGAGGCTCTCATGTTCCACGAAAGCCCCTTTTTCCCAGCTTATTTAAGCTTGTTTATATAATCAATGGCATTTTGGACAGTATTGATCTTCTCTGCCTCTTCATCAGGAATCTCAACATCAAACTCCTCCTCCATGGCCATAATCAACTCGACAAGATCCAGAGAGTCAGCGCCAAGATCATCTACAAATGAGGCATTGGGAACCACTTTATCTTTTTCTACACTCAACTGCTCAACAATAATATCAACCATCTGTTGATCTATAGCCATTTTTTTCTCCCATTTTTTAATATGTTAATAAAAACAAAAAAGTTACAGCAATAACAGCACAATAAAACATCACCATCAAAAAAAATTGCAAAATGTCACATATACATACCACCATTCACATGCAAGACCTGTCCTGTCACATAACGACCATCATCACCAAGCAGATAGGCAACGGCACCGGCTACATCTTCAGGGGTTCCCAAGGCAGCCAAAGGGATCTCTGCCTTGATCTTTTCCTGGATATCCTCAGAAAGTGAACTGGTCATATCCGTCACGATATACCCTGGAGCAACCCCGTTCACCGTGATATTCCGGGAGGCAAACTCCCTGGCCATGGATTTGGTCAGCCCTACAAGCCCGGCCTTGGCCGCAGCATAATTGACCTGGCCAGCATTGCCGGAAAAACCAATGACCGACGTGATATTGACGATCCGTCCCCATTTGTTTTTCATCATCACCCGTGAGGCAGCCTTCGCACAGAGAAAAGCCCCTTTTAGATTGGTATCCAGCACCAGATCCCAATCTGACTCCTTCATTCTGGCCATCAAGCCATCCCGGGTTATCCCGGCATTATTCACGAGGACATCAAGAGATCCGGCATCTGCAATTATCTGTTTGATAGCGGCCTGCACCTGTTCCCCCTCGGCCACATCAAAACAGATGATATCCGCGCGGCCACCCGCACCCTGAATCATCTTTTGGGTTTCTTCGGCAGCAGCGGGATTCGACACATAGTTAATGTACACATGGGCACCCATGGAGCTGACACGCTGACATATGGCACGCCCAATCCCACGGCTTCCACCCGTTACCAGCGCTATTTTCCCTTTCAGAGTCATGACTTACGTCGCTCCTCAATTTGCGTAAGAAGCTTGGGTACGATCTCAAACAGATCTCCGACCAAGCCAAAATCTGCCACATCAAAGATGGAGGCATCTTTATCCCGGTTAATGGCCACAATGGTCTCTGCTGATTGCATACCAGCCACATGCTGCACTGCCCCGGAGATACCACAGGCAATGTACAGTTTGGGCGCCACAGTTTTACCAGTCTGTCCAACCTGATGGGGATAACTGATCCATCCGGCATCTACCGCTGCCCGCGTTGCAGCAACCGCACCGCCAAGAGAGGCCGCAAGCTCGCGCATCAGCGTAAATCCTTGGGCGCTGTCCAAACCACGACCACCGGCAACCAGGATATCAGCTTCCTGAATATTCACATTGTCCTGCTCCGAAACCACGGATTCAATGACCCGCACCCGGGTTGTAAGCTGTTCGGGAGTTGGTTTCACCTCAACAATTTCCCCCTGTCGCTCACCATCAAAGGCCAGGGCCTTCATCACCTTGGGACGCACGGTGGACATCTGCGGCCTGGAATTCGGACAGACAATGGTCGCCATGATATTGCCGCCAAAGGCAGGCCTGGTCTGCAGCAAGGCGCCATCCTCCTCGCGGATGGCAAGCTGGGTACAATCGGCAGTAAGTCCAGCACCGAGGGTTGTGGCCACACCCGGAATAAAGGAGCGGCCAATGGCAGTCGCCCCGGCCAGGACGATCTCCGGCTTATGTTGCCGGATCAGCGAGGTCATGATTGCGCCATAGGCCTCATCGGTAAAATGGGCAAGCGCCGGATCATCAACCCGGTACACCGTATCGGCACCATGGGCAATGAGTTGTCTGGCGGCTTCACCCGTTTCAGAGCCAATCAGAACAGCTGATAACGGCACGTTTCGGGTATCGGCCAGCTTGCGCCCTATCCCCAGGAGTTCAAGGGACACCGGAGCCAATGCTCCTCTTCTGAATTCGCCATAAACCCAAACGCCAGACCAACTCGCAAGATCTAAGGGAGCATCCTTACCAGCCCCTTCAATCGAAATGGCCCCGGGGTCACAAGCCTCCACACACGTTCCGCAGAGCGTACAACTATCACCTACCACGGCCCAACTACCCACAACCGTAATCGCACCAAAGGGACAATTGCTTTCACACACGCCACAACCGATGCACAGTTCTGTATCTATAATCAACATTTCGTTTTCTCCCGCCAGTAATTATAGATACGATTGCAAACTATCCACAAGCTGCACGATCTGCTCATCCAGACTG
>CAISPV010000023.1 GCA_903887485.1 uncultured Desulfobulbaceae bacterium
GAGGCCTATATCCCCACCTCCGACACCTTTATCGAGAAAGACTCGGCCATCAATGACGCCATCGACATGATGCGCCATTCCGCCACCCGTTCCCTGCTTACCCGCCGCGATGTGCTGATCGTGGCCTCGGTCTCCTGCATCTACGGCCTGGGCTCGCCTGATGAATACAAGAACATGCACCTCTTCCTGCGCCGCGATGAAGAGTATGCCATGGAAAAGGTGCAGCGCCGCCTGGTCTTCATGCTCTATGAGCGCAACGATATCTCCTTCCATCGCGGCACCTTCCGGGTACGGGGCGATGTCATTGATATCTTCCCGGTCCATGAGGAAGAGGTCTCGATCCGCGTCGAGTTCTTTGGCGATACGGTGGAGGCGATCTCGGTGATTGATCCCCTGCGGGGTGTGGTCCTGCAGCGGCTCGATGAGTACACCGTCTTTCCGGCCAGCCATTTCGTCACCTCGCGCGACCGCTTGCAGGTGGCCATGGAGGCGATCAAAGACGAGCTGAAGGAACGGCTGGCCTGGTATCAGGAGAGAAACCGCCTCGTTGAGTTGCAGCGCCTGGAGCAGCGCACCATGTTTGATCTGGAGATGATCCAGGAGCTAGGCTATTGCAGCGGCATCGAGAATTACAGCCGCCATCTGACCGGCAAGGAGCCGGGCGCAGCCCCTCCCAACCTCATCGATTATTTCCCCGATGATTTCCTGCTCTTTCTCGACGAGTCCCATATCGGCGTGCCGCAGCTCAACGGCATGTACAATGGCGACCGCTCCCGCAAGGAGACGCTGGTTGATTATGGCTTCCGTCTGCCATCGGCCCTCGATAACCGGCCGCTGCGCTTTGAGGAGTTTAACGCCCGGATCAAGCAGGTGATCTTTGTGTCGGCGACCCCCGGCCCCTATGAACTCGACCAGGTGGAAGGGCGGATTGTGGCCCAGATTATCCGGCCCACCGGCCTGCTCGATCCCCGGATCGAGGTGCGTCCGGCCAAAAGCCAGGTCGATGATCTGCTCGAAGAGATCCGCTTGCGAACTGAAAGGAATGAGGCGGTGCTGGTGACGACGCTGACCAAGCGCATGGCCGAAGACCTGACCGACTATTACGAAAAACTCGGGGTCAAGGTGCGCTATCTCCATTCCGATATCAAGACCCTGCAGCGGGTGGAGCTGATCCGCGATCTGCGCAACGGCGACTATAATGTCCTGGTCGGGATCAATCTCTTGCGCGAGGGGCTGGATATCCCGGAGGTGTCGCTGGTGGCGATCCTGGATGCCGACAAGGAGGGATTCCTCCGTTCCGAACGCTCGCTGACCCAGACCTGCGGCCGGGCGGCGAGAAATGCCGACGGCATGGTCATCTTCTATGCCGACACCATCACCGGCTCCATGCAGCGCACCATGGATGAGACGGCGCGGCGGCGGAAGATTCAAGAACAATATAATCAGGAACATGGTATAACGCCCACCACCATCTGTTCCCGGGTCAAGGACGGCCTGCAGCAACACCTTGCTGACAGCGGCTATCAGGCCGGGTATCAGGCGGATCTTCTGCAGGCGGCGGAGGAGCTTCCCGTTTATACCAGTATCCGCGATCTGGAAAAAGAGATCAAAAAACTGGAAAAAGAGATGCAGACCGCGGCCAAAGAGCTGGCCTTTGAACAGGCGGCCGCCCTGCGGGATCGAATCAAGGCCTTGCGCAAACTGGAGATAGAGATCGGATGAAAGACGGATTCTGGTATAAAGTATCGCTGAAGGTGGTCCCCTTTGTCTTTGTCTGGCTGATCAGGATCTGGTTTGCCACCTGCCGGGTCGTGATCCATGGCCAGGAGTATCGCCGACAGATTGATGCCCTTGGTGGTCCGGCCGTAGCGTCATTCTGGCACTATGGGATTCTCTATCTTTTTTATTTTGTCCGCAACGAAAGGGCGGCGGTCATGGTGAGCGCCAGTCGAGATGGTGAATATATCGCCAAAGTGGCCGAGAAATTAGGGCACGTAACGGTGCGCGGCTCCCGAGGCAAGGGCGGGGGCGGGGCCATCAAGGGCCTGATTCGGGCCATTCGGGGCAGGCATCATGCGGCCCTGGTTGCTGATGGTTCGCAGGGGCCGGCCCGAGTGGCGCAGGCGGGTTCTGTTGTCCTGGCCTCCCATACCGGCGCGCCGATCCTACCCATGCTCTGGTCGTGCAATCGCTACAAACGCTTTGGCTCCTGGGACGGCACGGCCCTGCCGATGCCTTTTTCCCGGATTGATTTTTTTTATGGTGAGCCTCTGCTGGTGCCGCCTGGCTTGAAAGAAGAACAGGTGGAGGAATACCGCCTGGAGCTGGAAAAACGGTTGAACGAGCTGTATGCGCAGGCCTGGGCCTTGCAGGGGAAGACGGAACATTGAGACGGGTAGGGCGAGGTTTTTAGAAAAGAATCAGCCCGATTTTTCAAGAAAATCCCCCCGCCCCTTGCGGGAGGGGGTTAGGGGGAGGGGGTAATTGCCGGATTCAAATTAACTGGCAACTTCATCCACCCCTCAATCTCCTCCCATCAAGGGAGGGGGAGTTAATACAAAAACCTGACGGACATTACTGAAAATCGCTCTATTTAACCTGCCATATTTATTTCCATCATCGTGATCGCTTTTGACAACAGAAAAAACAAAAAAATTGCCCCCTGGAAAATCCGGGAAACTGGAGAAATCAACGAAGTCGGGGAAATCCGAGCTGCTGGCCCCGGCCGGCAGTCTTGAGGCCTTTTTTGCCGCCCTCGATCATGGCGCCGATGCCGTCTATTGCGGCCTCAAAGAATTCTCCGCCCGGGCCAAGGCCCGCAATTTCACCCTGGCCGATGTGGAGCGGATGACAACCTACGCCCACAGCCGGAAAAAACACCTCTACGTCACCCTCAACACCCTGATCAAAGAGGCCGAGCTGCCCAAACTGGTGGATATCCTCGCCTCCCTGGCCGCAATCCCTGTCGATGGCCTGATTATCCAGGACCTCGGGGTCTGGCGGCTGGCCCATCGCCATTTCCCCCAACTCCCACTCCATGCCTCCACCCAGATGACCGTCCATAACGCGGCCGGGGTCAAGATGCTGGAGCAGATGGGCTTCACCCGGGCAGTGCTGGCCCGTGAGCTGTCTCTGGCCGAGATTGCGGAGGTACGCAGTCAGACCAGCATCGAACTGGAACATTTTGTCCATGGGGCCCTCTGTTTTTCCATCTCCGGCCAGTGCCTTTTCTCCTCGGCCCTGACCGGCGCCAGCGGCAATCGCGGCCGCTGCGCCCAACCCTGCCGCCGCCGTCTGCATAACCGCAAACAGCCGGGCTATCATTTCTCCACCAGCGATCTCAGTGCCATCGAACTTCTGCCGCAACTGCTCAAGGCCGGAGTCATGAGCTTCAAGATCGAGGGGCGGATGAAGAGCGCCGAGTATGTGGCCCGGGTGGTGGCGGCCTATCGCCTGATGCTCGATGCCCCGGAGAGCCAGCGCAAGACCGCCCTCCTGGAGGCCGCCGAACATCTGGAACTCTCTTTCGGCCGTCAGGCCACCAAGGGCTTTCTCACCGGTTTTGTCCCCAC
>CAISPV010000024.1 GCA_903887485.1 uncultured Desulfobulbaceae bacterium
GGTCCGGATTCAGGAAATAAAGACCGGCAATTATATTCTTACTGACAGCAAATGTCCGACGAATTTGCTGAAAACCAATATTCAGGATTCTTTAAAGACTGTTGAGAACCATTAACTGGGCGCTGGCCGGAAGGGGGATGCTTCTTTCGTGGCAGTTTCCAACACTGTTCAATTTGAAGCGAGGTAAGAAATGAAGTACGCCTTCTCATTCCTGGCAGTCATTGCTCTGATTTTGATTGCAGGGCTAGGATCCCAGATACCGGGCATGCAATACTTTTTTGGTGTTGCCATACCGTATCTGGCTATTATGCTCTTTGTGGGTGGCTTTGTTTACAGAGTCATGCAATGGGCAAAATCACCTGTTCCTTTTTCTATCCCCACCACCTGTGGCCAGGGTGCGTCACTGGACTTCATCAAGCAGGATAAGCTTGACTGTCCGAGCAAGACCTCAGAGGTTGTGGCCAGGATGTTCCTGGAGATTTTTCTCTTCAGGTCGTTGTTCCGGAATACCAAGTCCGAGATCCATGGCGGGCCAAAAGTTACCTACGAATCATCGAAGTGGTTGTGGCTTTTTGCCCTGCTTTTTCATTATTCGTTCCTGCTGATTGTGATCAGGCATATGCGTCTCTTCATTGATCCTATTCCTTTCTGGTTGTCTGCCATTGAAGGCGTTGATTCCATGTTGCAGATTGGTGCCCCCACCTTGTACCTTTCAAGTTTGGCACTTCTGGGCGGGCTGGTTCTCCTCTTTGGCCGTCGCCTTGTCAATGCTCATGTTCGTTATATCTCATTGAATAATGATTATTTCCCGCTGGTGTTGATCTTCGCGATCGGTCTGTCCGGTATCCTGATGCGTTATTTTCTGCGCACCAATATTGATATCATCAACATCAAGAATCTGGCAATGGGGTTGGTGACTTTTTCTCCGGTGATCAATGTCAAGATCGGGGCTATCTTTTACATCCATCTCTTTCTGGTCTCCACCTTGCTTGCCTATTTCCCTTTCAGCAAGCTGATGCATATGGGGGGCGTGTTCATGAGTCCCACCAGGAATATGGCCAATGACAGTCGGGCAAAACGACATATCAATCCCTGGAATGATCCAACGATTAAACCCCATTCCTATGCTGGGTACGAGGATGAGTTCAGAGAGTTTATGGTGGATGCGGGTATCCCGGTTGAAAAAGAGTTGTCTGCCGTCCAGGATGAAGCGTGAGCTTGCCCACACCCAAAACTAGCTTATAAGGATACATGACGATGGCCGTTCCAAAATTAGAACAATTATCGAAAAGCGTAGTGCAGGGGCCGTCCCTGGCAACAGGAGCGATACCTACCAAGGACTGGATGGATATCCCTGCGATCTTTAAACCGGGTAATTATGCCTATCCGGCTAAAAAGGAAAAGGTGGAATACCTGAACAGTCAGCAAGGGCTGCATTTCCCCAATGCCCGTGAGTGGTCTCCAGAGGATGATGACTGGAAGCTTCCCGAAGGCTGGAAGGATATTATCCTTAAAGGACTGAAAGAGCGTCTGGATAAATTCCGCTCCTTGAAGATCTTTATGGATTGCTGTGTCCGTTGCGGGGCATGCGCTGACAAGTGTCACTTTTTCCTCGGAACCGGGGATCCTAAAAACATGCCGGTTTTGCGGGCTGAGTTGCTCAGGTCCGTTTACCGTAATGACTTTACCCTTGGCGGAAAGTTGTTGGGTGAAATGGCTGGTGCTCGGGAGATGACCGTTGGTGTGCTCAAGGAGTGGTTCATGTACTCCTATCAGTGTACTGAATGTCGTCGTTGTTCCGTTTTCTGTCCTTACGGCATTGATACTGCCGAGGTCACCATGATGCTGCGCGAGCTGCTGCATCTGGTGGGGGTTGGGATCAACTGGATTCTAGAGCCGGCCTCAAACTCTAATCGTACCGGTAACCATATGGGGTTACAGCCACATACCTTCAAGGATAATGTCGATTTCCTTACTGATGATATCGAGAGCCTTACCGGCATAAAGATCAATCCTTCCTTTAACCGCAAGGGGGCGGAGGTGCTGTTTATCACCCCTTCCGCTGATGTCTTTGCTGAACCGGGTCTCTATACGGCGATGGGGTATCTGCTTCTCTTTGAGCATATTGGTCTGGACTACACCTGGTCCACCTATGCCTCTGAGGGTGGAAACTTTGGTCTCTTCACCAACAACGAGTTGATGAAGAAGCTCAACGGCAAGATGTACGCCGAGGCCAAGCGGCTGGGAGTAAAATATATCATTGGTGGTGAATGCGGTCACATGTGGCGCGTTGTTCATCAGTATATGGATACGATGAATGGTCCTGCTGATTTTCTGGAGGTTCCCAAATCATCTGTTACGGGAACAACATTCAACAACGCCGCTTCCACCAAGATGGTCCATATCAGTGAGTTTACCGCCGACCTGATCAAGAATGGCAAGTTGAAGCTGGACAAGAGTCGGAACGCCCATGTGAAGGCAACCTTCCATGATTCCTGCAATCCGGCCCGGGCCATGGGACTCATTGATGAGCCCCGCTATATCCTCGATCATGTCCTTGATAATTGGGTAGAGATGCCGGAAAATACCATTCGTGAGCAGACCTTCTGTTGTGGATCCGGTACCGGTCTGAATACTGATGAGATCATGGAGCTCAGGATGCGTTCCGGCCTGCCACGGGCTAATGCCGTGAAGCATGTGATTGACAAGCATGATGTCAACACCTTGTCCTGTGTGTGTGCTATTGATCGTGCCACATTGACCTCACTTATGAATTACTGGAACCCCGGATGCAATGTGTGCGGTGTCTCTGAGCTTGTTGGGAATGCTCTGGTAATGGATGGCGAAAATCGACAAGAACTTGATGAGGGTCTCAGGACCTTAGTCTAAACCGGACCAGAACGGAGGAAATTGTATAATGTATAATAAAGGAACAATCATACCAGGACTGATTATTTTCGTCCTTTTTGTGACCTTCCCCATCTGGTTTAATGGTTTGAAGGCGGGTACCCTGCCAAAACCTGAGTTACCACCGGGTGGAGAAAAAAAATGTGTCATGCCTGTTGAGTATATGCGGGCCAATCATATGCAGCTCTTGAATGAGTGGCGGGATAATGTTCTGCGTGACGATAACCGGACGGTTGTCACGGTTGAAGGCAAAAAATACCGTAAGGGCTTGCAGATGGCTTGTATGCAGTGTCATAGCAATAAAGAGAAGTTTTGTGATAATTGCCATGCCTATACCGCTGTAAAACCATATTGTTGGGATTGTCATCTGACTCCCAAGGAAGCAGCATCGAAGGAGGAGACCCACTAATGGATAAGCAAAGAAGAAAATTCCTCAAGATCGCAGGCGCAACAGCGCTTGCAGGGATCGGGGCCCCAGCTCTTGTCAGGCTGACCTCTTCAACTGCCCTTGCTTCTGAGCATGGTGCCGCTGTTGAAGGACATGCGGCTGAGGCTGCCGCCCATGGGGCCCATGTCGAGGCAGCTCCGCAGGGAGTACGTTTGGGCATGGTCATCGATATGCGCAAGATTACGGAACAGCCGGAACTGCTTGATAACGCCATTGCTGCCTGTAACAACGCCCATAATATTCCGCAGTTTGACAACCGGAAGAGTGAGATAAAATGGATCTGGAAGGCTCCTTTTGAAAATGTTTTTCCTACAGAGTCTTCCTACCATTTAGCAAAAAATGTTGAGAAAGCTGATTTCGCCGTCCTCTGTAATCATTGTGACGATCCGCCATGCGTGCGTGCCTGTCCTACGCAGGCCACCTTTAAAGTGAAGGAAAATGGTATTGTGGCCATGGACTTCCATCGTTGTATTGGCTGTCGTTTTTGTATGGCGGCCTGTCCGTACGGGGCGAGAAGTTTCAATTGGGAAGATCCTCGGCCTTATATTAAAAAATATAATAAGGATTTTCCAAGCCGTATGCGGGGAGTTGTCGAGAAATGTAACTTCTGCGGTGAGCGTCTGGCCCTGGGGCAGGAACCTGCCTGTGTAGAGGCCTGCAAGGGAACGGGAGCCATGGTTTTTGGTGATCTGAATGATGCGAAGTCAGAGATCAGGCAGGTTCTTGATAAAGAGTTTACTATCCAGCGGAATCCGTCACTGGGTACGAAACCTTCAGTCTTTTACATAGTGTGAGGAAGTCATGATTGAAAAAACACTCAAAGGCAAACCAGCCTATTGGATCTGGCTTGCA
>CAISPV010000025.1 GCA_903887485.1 uncultured Desulfobulbaceae bacterium
ACGTTGACGAAGGAACAATTAGAGAACTACTTTGTAGACCTGGTCGAATCACATTCATGGAGCACTGTCAAATTAGACAGACTTGGCCTGATGTTCTTCTGGAAGTTTGTCCTCAATCTCGATTGGCAATGGTTGAACATTGTCAAGCCCCCTAAGGTCAAGACCATTCCGGATATTCTTACCCCCACAGAAATTGAACGGCTCATCGGAGCTACCCAAAAAATGTGTTATCGTGTTTTCCTGCTGACCACATATTCAATGGGGCTTCGCCTGGAAGAAACGCTGTCTCTTCATGTTGGTGACATCGATGCAGGTCGAAAGCTTGTCCATATACGTCGTGGCAAGGGCCATAAAGACCGCATGGTTCCTTTGCCGGATCGCACACTGACAGCATTGCGACTATACTGGTGCGAGCATCGGCATCCAGCAATGATTTTTCCAAATCGCATCGGCTCACTGGAAACAATGAGACAGGCAACGACCCATATGGATAAGGGGGGCCCCCTATTGTCTTCTCTGGGCGCATACTGATTACTTCTGGTATTGATTTCCCCCGGTAAGGGAGTCGTTTGTTCATGTTTGGTGGTAGAGCCATCATAGTCTCTTTGTAATATCGAGCTTGATCAAATCCTATGGTGCCCACTGGAATATCGCCAAGAATTTCCACAAGACGGTTTAATATACCCCTAAATTCTTCTGTTGTTTCTGCAACCCATGCTTTCTCCCGTGCTTTTTCTGCACAGTATTTTTCAATCATGGCGGTGAGATATACCAAGTTTTCTTCGGCGGCTTTAACAACTTCGCGAACAGCATCTGGGTTATCTTTGATAGCGTCAAGCAATGCACGGGCAATGTCGTACTCTTCTTCAGGGGACTCTCTATCTATTACGACATTCTGAACAGAGACACCCCTTGAGGTTATACCTGTCATGGTAATGGTCCCGAGATTAATCACATCTGGTTTTTTGATACCAATCATGGATAAGCGAACCTCCTGAAATGCTTTTTCAACCTTCACCGATAGTTCCTGGGCAAGTAAGATTGCTTGCCGTCGGTTTGAGGTCTTGAGTGTTTTTTTAACTTCAGTCTTGCCGATAATAAGCCGAAGAGGGCGGGGAATTACAATCCTGAAATGATAAACACCGGAAGGATTTAACACAAGATGAGATGCAATAATGATAGCCATAAAAAAACCTCTTTCTTCTTTGTACAGTTGGATTGTACCGTTCGAAGAAAGAGGAATTTTTAAACAAAGAACTATCAGTAATTTAAAACACTTACATAACAAATGGTGCCGAAGGTCGGAATCGAACCGACATGGGATTGCTCCCGCGGGATTTTGAGTCCCGTGCGTCTACCAGTTTCACCACTTCGGCAATGAAAGCTAAAACTTAATACCGTCCCTGTCTGCGTCTGTCAAGGAAAATGGGGTTTCCCCGATTATGACTTGACTGTTTCCTGAAATATATTTCGTAAGTTATAAAAATAATCTATTCCTGACCAGATGGCCATGACTAAACTGATATACAACAGTATCTGGCCGATCTGATGGAGATAGGGAACCGGCAGAACACCAAGAGGAAAAATTAGAAATCCAATCCCGAAATACTGAAAATTACTCTTGATCTTTCCCATTTGTCCAGCAGACACAACCACCCCGGTCGACGCGGCAAGCCCCCTGAACCCAGTAATAATGATCTCGCGACAGATAATCAGCAGACAAACCCAGGCAGGAATCCGTCCCATGGGAATAAGCATAATCAGGGCGGTTGCGACCAGCACCTTATCCGCAAGGGGATCCATCAGCTTGCCAAGAGTCGTCTCACTCTTGTATTTTCTGGCAAAATAGCCATCTACAAAGTCTGTAAGCGCGGCAAAGACAAAAACAAAAAAAGTCACCAGTTCAATAGCGGTTGTCTGTTCCACTGAAAACAACACTATGAGCACGGGAATCATGGCAAAACGAAGACCCGTGAATATATTTGGCAACGTCACCAGTTGATCCATTTCTTACTCCCAACCACAAGCCCTCTTGGCTGTCATCTCACTGTCACCAGACCACCCACCCTAATAGCCGAGGTTACAGAGACGGGTTGCCGCCCAACGCCCTTATAATCTTTATAGTGTTGCAGTACGCGCTGGACATATTCCACCGTCTCAGGGATCTGTGGTATCTGATTCGTGCGTTTGACCAGATTCGGCCCGGCATTATAGGCAGCAAGACTCAAAGGAATATTCCCGTTAAAGGTATCAAGCATAGTGCGAAAATAACGTGTTCCCCCATCAATATTTGCCCGTGGATCAAAGGAATTGGACACATTGAGATCCCTGGCCGTTCCCGGCATGAGCTGCATGAGCCCCTGGGCGCCTTTTTGCGACCTGGCATAGCAATCAAAATCAGACTCTGCCTTAATGATTGCTTTTATGAGTTGAGGATCAACATTGTAACGGTAACCGCACTGTTTAATATGCTGATCATAAACAGTGCTATTTTTCTGAAAATCACGGCGTCCACCAACTCGAACCTCAGGCCAATCGCGACCTGACGGTTTACTGATAGCCTTTTCATCACTCTGATAGAGGCGACACTGGTTAGAGGCAGGGACATTGGTATAATAACGCGTTCCCTTGCTATCCACATAGGTGTACATATCAGCCCTGGCCATGGACTGTCCATAAAACAGGAGTGCCATCGCTGCCACTAATAACATTCTACCGGCTGTTCCCATTTTTCACCTTTTTTGTCCCGAAATTTTTATACCCCTTGGCCTGCCGCTATCATACCATCATCTTTTCAACCCATTATTGGGTGCAAGGCCAATGTGACGACCTGAATACCTTACAAATGAATCACTTTTTTCTTTTTTCCCAGTCAGCCAGAAACTGTTCCATGCCGAGAGTGGTTAAAGGATGTTTTGCCAACTGCTCAATCACCTTGAGTGGGATGGTGGCAATATCAGCACCTATCATCGCCGCATCCATCACATGAAGCGGGCTTCTGACACTGGCGACAATCACCTCACTCTGGAAATCGTAGTTACGATACACCGTCATGATCTCACTGATCAGCTCCATCCCATGCTGGCCAATATCATCAAGCCTGCCGACAAAAGGGCTGACATAGGTGGCGCCGGCCTTGGCGGCCAGAAGCGCCTGAGCTGCTGAGAACACGAGGGTCACATTCGTATTGATCCCCAGGGCCGTAAGTTGTTTGACCGCCTTCATCCCCTCCATGATCATGGGAATCTTGATCACAATATTGTCACTCAGGGCCGCAAGGACTTTGGCCTCCTTTACCATGCCATCCGCCTCAAGACTGATCACCTCAGCACTGACCGGACCATCCACCACCTGACAGATCTCTTTCAGGATCTCTTCAAATTGCTTGTTTTCCCTGGCAATCAGTGAAGGATTGGTTGTCACGCCATCGACCATACCCATGGCAACGCCTTTTTTGATCTCATCAATATTGGCGGTATCTATAAAAAACTTCATTGTTTCTCTCCTTTTTCGCTGATAAACCGACTGCAACATGCCTCGCTGCAGAAATAATAGATCTGTTTTTCATGTTGCAACCGTATTGCCTGGCCCTTGGGAACAAGGGTATGACACACAGGATCCTCTACAAGCGCATCGGACACCGGGGGGGAATATCTTTCATCAGACTGTTTGTTAACAGATTTTTTCTTGCCAATGCCAATAAGCAAACGATACCCAACATAGAAGAGAATGGCCAGAATCACCAAGCGTAGAGGACTCACACCAGCCCCCTTCTTTCGTTTATCATTTGGTAAAAAGAAAAACCCATAGAGTTATTATAGTCGTCCATAGATAAATGTCTAATGATTCTTTCCCATAACAAATAGCGGTCCCATTCCTGATGATACGGCAGGGGTGCAATCATTCTGCTCGTTCAATCCGGGTGATACCCTGCGCTGGGACTTTTCCTTGCTGAATTTGCAAGAGAAGCTGCTGGTAGAGGACCTCGACCGTCTGTCCGGTCAGAGGATCCCGGAACCAGGGCGCAATCTGGGCAAGCGGGGCAAGGACAAAAAGACGATTGGCAATATGGGGATGCGGCAGGAGCAATTCAGGTGAACTGGACACTGTATCGCCGAAATAAAGCAGGTCCAGATCAAGAAAACGATCCTGATAGCCTGACGCATGAACGTCGCGCAGACGTCCATGCTCTGTTTCTACCTGCAACAAAAGACGTAACAACTCTAATGGCCCGAGTTCCGTCTCCACCATGCCCACACCATTGGTAAAAAGAGACCGGCTGGTCATGCCCACAGCCTCGGTGACATACAGTGATGAGAGCTGGCACGGAGTAACCATTTTCTCAACGGCCAGTCGATTCCAGGCGCTCAAAACAAGTTGCCTGCCATTGCCAAGATTGGAACCAAAACCGATAAAGGCCTGGGTCGTTTTCCCCGCGCTCACATCCTACAGATCCTGCAATCCCAAGACATCAAACATCGAGTACAAGCCTGGTTTTTTGCCAACAACCCAGGCCGCAGCAGTGGCAGCTCCCTTGGCAAAATTATCCCGACTGTGGGCACGATGGGTAATCTCAATGCGCTCGCCTGGGCCGGCAAAATAAATAGTGTGCTCGCCTACAATATCTCCAGCCCGGATCGTCTGGATACCAATCTCTTTTTTGGTCCGCTCCCCAATCATCCCATGACGCGTATAAACACCGACTTCGGCAAGATTACGATGCACACCCGACGCGGCCATTTCCGCCAGCTTCAAGGCCGTGCCGCTAGGGGCGTCTTTTTTCTTGTTATGATGGGCCTCGATAATCTCGATATCATAGTCATCACCAAGAATTGCAGCAGTTTTTGCAGCCAGTTTAAACAGGACATTGACGCCAACAGCCATGTTCGGGGCTTGGACACAGGGGAAATGCCGGCTGAGACTGGCCAACTCTTCCAGCTCTTCCGCCGTCAGTCCGGTTGTGCCAATAACCATCGCCTTGTTATACCGTGCGGCCAGACGGGCAAATTCCATGGTGGCCTTATGAAAGGTAAAATCAATGAGAACATCACCCTGTTCAATCACCGCCTCCAGACCTTCGGCAATAGAAACTCCAGCCCGTCCCCAGCCGGCAAGCTCACCTGGATCACGGCCAATGGTGGGACTACCGGCAGCCTCAAAGGCCGCGGCATACTGTAATTCTGGGTGCTCCTGCACCATATATCCTACTCGCTGCCCCATGCGACCGGAGGCCCCGGCAATAATAACATTGATCATTCCGTTTTCCTTTTCTCTGAATAAAGCACGCTCATTGCGGCAGTCTGCCTTGCGGGCAAAAACCCTTTATACCAATCCGGCATCTTTCATTGCCGCAGTCAATTTAGCAAGGGCCGCATCATCAATGGCTGACAATGGCAGCCGGGGCATACCATCTTTTATCTTGCCCATCAACTCAACCCCCTTTTTGGCAGGCACAGGATTGGGCGCACAAAACATCGCATTCATGAGTGGAAAGAGACGATAATGAATCTTGTTGGCCTTTTTCAGGTCTCCAGCCAAAGAGGCCTCCATCAGATCAGCCATCCCTTTGGGATCGACATTGGAGGTCACAGAAATAACCCCCTTGCCGCCAATAAAAACTGTGGGCATGGAGGTAAAGTCATCACCAGAGAGCACAATAAACTTGGGAGGACAGAGACGGATTATCTCGCTGATCTGCTGCAAACTGCCGCAGGCCTCTTTAATGCCGATAATATTTTTAACCTTGGCAAGACGCGCCACTGTTTCCGGCAACATATTGATGGCTGTCCGTCCAGGAACATTATACAAGAACATCGGGATCTTCACATTCTCAGCTATAGCCTTGAAATGCTGGAATAATCCTTCCTGGCTAGGTTTGTTGTAATAAGGAGTTACCGAGAGAACCGCATCGGCGCCGCTCTCCTTGGCACTCGCGGTGAGCTCAATCGCCTCTTTGGTGTTATTGGCACCAGTTCCGGCGATAACCGGAACCCGACCACGAACGGTCTTGACTGTCAGCTCAATAACCCGCTTATGCTCATCAAAATCCAGGGTTGCCGATTCACCTGTTGTTCCGCAGGGAACAATGCCATGTGTGCCATTGGCAATCTGAAATTCAATAAGATCCACCAACCCCTGTTCATCCACTTTTCCATCAATAAAGGGGGTGACAATGGCAACGATTGCGCCGTAATACTTTTTCATAATTCATCTCCTGATATGACTTTTGTAACCAAGATATATTTTTTCAACGGCTCAGAGCAATGCCTCTGCCGTCAATTTTCCTTCATAGATAATGCGAGCAGGCCCCTGGAGAAAAACATTCTCCGCCTGCGGCCCATGCTGGCCAACCTGCAGATCAAACAAAACAATCAATCGCTCCCCCCCTGAGGTGATCACTGTCACGGGTGAAGAGGCCAAGCCGTAAGTGGCGGCAAAGAGTGCGGATGCCACCGCGCCGGTGCCGCAGGCCATGGTTTCATCCTCCACCCCGCGCTCATAGGTCCGAACCCGAAGGGTATTCTCCGCCAGTTTCTGCACAAAATTCACATTGGTGCCAGCAGGCTGGAACAGGGGATGAAAACGAACAATCTTTCCCCACTCCTGAACGGGAACGCTCTCTTCATCCTCCATAAAAAGCACGGCATGGGGCACTCCGCTGTTCACAAAGGACAGGATTTTTTCCTGGCCAGCGAGGATGACCGACAGATTTGTCCTGAAATCACAGGGAGCTGTCATCCGTAGCCGTACGGTTTCGTCGTCACC
Source organism: uncultured Desulfobulbaceae bacterium (assembly GCA_903887485.1). GTDB lineage: Bacteria > Desulfobacterota > Desulfobulbia > Desulfobulbales > Desulfocapsaceae > UBA2270. The sequence continues at coordinate 6,766 of CAISPV010000025.1, forward strand.
CGTGTTATTCCTGCAGATCTCAGCCTCAATGATCCCGGCCAGGGTCTCAAAGGACATACGGGAACCGGCAATCCCTTTATTATAGGCAAAACGGGCTGCACAACGAGCCCCATTACCACACATCTCGGCCACAGAACCATCACCGTTATAAAAACGCCAGCGGAAATCAGCCACAGCAGAATTTTCAATCAAAATCAGTCCGTCGGCCCCCACGGAAAACATGCGGCGACACACTCGTTTCGCAAACCCTGCCTGCTCTGCCTCGGGAATCAGCGGTACACGATGATCAATGACAATGAAATCATTGCCCGCGCCGCTCATTTTGGTAAAGGGAACCGGAAAATCAATGGCCATATTCTACTCCGCACCACCTGGAATAGTCTCTCCCTGAACAAGAGACGCCATGGTCTCCCTCTGGCGGATTATTCCGTAATTACTGCCATCCACGAGAACCTCGGCCACCCTGGGCCGTGAGTTGTAGTTGGAGGACATGCTGAACCCATAGGCTCCGGCGCTCATTACCGCCAGGAGATCACCCTGCTCCACCCGTGGCAGTTCCCGGTCTTTGGCCAGAAAATCTCCCGTCTCACAGATCGGGCCGACAATATCCACCACCTCTCGCTCCGCACCTTTCTCACGCACAGGCACAATGGCGTGATAGGCGCCATACAGACTGGGGCGGGCCAAGTCGTTCATGGCCGCATCCACCACCACAAAATTCTTCACCTGATCAACGCCCCGGTTGCTCTTGGTATATTGGACCTCAGTCACCAAAATAGCCGCATTCCCGACAATAACCCGACCCGGTTCAAGGATCAGGGTGGCATGCACCCCCTGCAACTCCTTCATAATCGCCGCCGCATACTCCTGGGGATGAGGCGGTTGTTCCTCATCATAGGTAATACCGACACCGCCGCCCAGATCGATAAATTCGATGGAAATACCCTTGGCCGCAAGTCGTTCCACCAAACCTTTCACCTTCCGCAATGACTCAATAAAAGGTGAAATCAGGGTCAACTGCGAACCAATATGGCAACTCACTCCTTTGACTGCAATATTCTCCATGGCCATTGCCCGAACATACAGATCAGGGACCTCAGCAATGGGAATACCGAATTTATTCTTGGCAAGCCCTGTGGAGATATAGGCATGGGTCTTGGGATCAACATCAGGATTAACGCGAAAGGAGACCGGGGCCTGCACTCCGATGGAGGCCGCAACCTGTTGCAGACGTTCAAGCTCCTGGGCGGATTCCACATTAAAAAGCAGAATGCCTGACTCCAAGGCATAACGCAACTCCTGCTCAGTCTTGCCCACGCCTGAATAGATGATCCGTTTGGGGTCAACACCGGCCTTCAGGGCCCGGTACAACTCACCACCTGAAACAATATCAGCGCCACCGCCAAGGCTTGCAAAAAGATTGAGAATGGCAATATTGGAACAGGCCTTGACCGCAAAGCAGGTCAGATGATCAATACCGGCAAAGGCAGAATCAAAGGCCTGAAAATGACGAGTCAAGGTCGCTTTGGAATAGAGATAAAAAGGGGTTCCCACATCCCTGGCAATATCTGCAACCGCTACCTGCTCACAGAACAGCTCCCCGTTTTTTGACACAAAATGATTCAAGACAACCTCGAAATGTTGAAAGAAAAAAGTGGTAAAGCTGTTTGCTCAGTGGCGAACGGTTGCCTCAGCCGAAGACTTGCTCTCATTGGCCGGCTTCATCTTATCATAGGCCGTGACAGAATAATAAAAGTGCCCATCGGCTGAAACAGTTTTGTCTTCATAAATTGTATAAATTGCCTCAACATCACCAATACGCTCTTTCTTCTTCTGATTGGCAGCACGACGATAAACATGATAGCCCTGAAGATCGTCTGCTGAGGATTTTTCCCAAAAGACCTTGAACCCGTTGCTGGTGGCTACAACGGTCACCCCTGTGGGCGCTTCGGGCGGAGTCAAATCCACCGGCACCGCCGTCGTCACCTCGCTCATGCCGCCACCAACAACATTGCCATCAATCTGCAGGACAGACTGGATCTTGTAAAAATAGCTCTGGCCATTCTGCGCCGAGTTATCAGTAAAGTTTGTCTCCTTACCTGCCGCGCCAAGTTCTGCAAAGGCCTTTCCGTCAAGACTTCTTAATACCTGGTACTGTACCGGCAGATCAAGCTGCTGGCCATCCATCAACTGGGTTGCCGGCCGCCATTGCAGACGAACAGAGCGATCGCCGACGGTAGCCTGTAAACCCTCAGGCGCCTTGGCCGGTATATGCCAGACAAAGGTGACGATATTGGAATCAGCGCTTGCCGCCCACCAACTGGTACGCGAACGTACCTTGAAGAAATACTTTTCACCCGAACGCAAGAGCGCACTCTCGTAAGTCCCTTTCCGTCTGCCATCCTTACTGATCATCCCACCAGGGACAACAAGGGGCTCACCGAAAGGAATAGGGCAAGTGGCACAATAACTGTCAAGAGGGACAACGGCCCGATAGACCTCAAAGGAAGCGATATCAGTAAGATCCGTCTCCTTGATGGTCTCAACCGGATACGACCAGGTCAGAACGACACCCTTTTCGTCCACAGAATAACGGAGGTCCTCAATGGCCTTGGGCACAATATTTTCAGGAGGCACCGGCAAGGTTTTATACCCACAGCCCCCAAAAAACAACGCCCCAAGAAGCAACAACGTCCCGGCATGATGTGCTCGATTTGCCAAAAAAGCAATTTTCATAATTTTATCCCCATATTATGTTCAGCCAGACCAAGAGCCTCTTCCACACGCTGCATAGCTGTCCCACCGGCTGAGATACGACTGTTGACAGAACCTTGCACGCTCAACACCTCAAACACATCCTTCCCGATCACCGGAGAGAACTGCCTCATATCATCCAAATTCAGATCGGTAAGTTCACAGCCCTTATCAACACAAAACGCAACAGCCCGGCCCACAATACCATGGGCCTCTCTGAAAGGAATATTCTTCAAAACCAGATAATCAGCAAGGTCAGTGGCCGTCATGAAACCAGTCTTGGTCGCCTCTTCCATGCGCTGGGTGTTGAAAACAAGATTGGACAGCAATTCTGCCATAATGGCAAGCGATGCCGAAACCGTATCCACCACATCAAAAACCGGTTCCTTATCTTCTTGCAGATCACGGTTATAGGTGAGGGGCAAACCTTTCAACAGGGTGCAAAGGGCCATGAGACTGCCCACCACCCGCCCGGTCTTGCCACGAATAAGCTCGGGGATATCCGGATTTTTTTTCTGCGGCATGATCGATGAACCGGTACAGAATCGATCAGCAATATCAACAAAGGAAAACTCCTGAGTGGACCAAAGAACCAACTCTTCGGAGAGCCGGGAAAGATGGAGCTGAATCAGGGTGCAGCAACTGACAAACTCGATGGCAAAATCCCTATCTCCGGTGGTATCCATGGAGTTGGCGGTAATACCGGCAAAACCAAGAAGATCGGCCACCTGCTGCCGGTCAATGGGCAGACCGGTTCCAGCCAGGGCAGCGGCGCCCAAGGGCATGATATTGATCCGCTTCCGACAATCAGCCAGACGTTCCCGGTCGCGACCAAACATCTCATAATAGGCCAGCATATGATGTGAGATCAGCACGGGCTGGGCCCGCTGCAGATGGGTGTAGCCGGGCATCACCTTCCCGAGATACTTGCGGGCCAGGACAACAAAGGCCCGACGCGTGGCGTCAAGCAGTTCCATAAGACGATCACACTGGTCCCGCAGATAGAGGCGCAGGTCGAGGGCAATCTGATCATTGCGGCTGCGGGCGCTATGCAGCCTGGCCCCGGCCGCGCCAACGCGATCCACCAGAGCCTTTTCAATATTCATATGAATATCTTCCAGATCCTGCCTGAATTCAAAGGTACCGGCATCAATCTCGGCCTCAATGGCCGTAAGCCCTGAGATGATGGCCACAAGCTCTGCAGCCGACAACAACCCATGAGAGGCCAGCATGGTGGCATGGGCGCGACTTCCGGCAATATCGTATTTATACAACCGGGAATCGTAATGGATAGAGGCGGTAAAGGCCTCAACCGAGGCGGCCGTATCCCCTGCAAAACGCCCACCCCAGAGTTTCTTTGATCCGCTTTTTTCGTGATTGCTCATAAGCCGTTATTCAAAACTGCTATTTTTTCTGCATGGCCTGAATCCGCAGACGCAGGCCATTAAGACGGATAAACCCGCCGGCATCGGCCTGATTATAGACCTGATCTTCCTCAAAGGTGGCAAAACTCTCCTGGTATAACGACTGACCAGACTTGCGGCCGACCGGAATACAATTCCCCTTGTACAGCTTCAGCCGGACGGTGCCGTTCACCGTTTTCTGGGTGGCATCCATGGTGGTCTGCAGCAGTTCACGCTCAGGCGAAAACCAGAATCCGTTATAGATCAACTCGGCATAGCGCGCCACCAGGGAATCCCTGATCCGCATCACCTCCCGATCCATGGTAATGGTCTCCAGATCGCGGTGCGCCGTGCGCAGGATGGTACCGCCAGGGGTTTCATAGACGCCATGGGACTTCATCCCCACAAAACGATTCTCCACCAGATCAAGACGGCCAATACCATTGGCCCCGCCAAGGGTATTCAACTTCATAAACAAGGGCAGGGGATCCATCTTCACCCCATCGAGTGCCACCGGATCGCCGTTTGCAAAATCAATCTCAAGATAAGTGGGCACATCCGGTGCCTTTTCCGGGGAAACCGTCAGTTTAAACATGGCCTCATCCGGCTCATTCCACGGGTCTTCCAGAATGCCACCCTCAAAGCTGATATGCAGGAGATTCTCATCCGAACTGTAGGGTTTTTCCTTGGTCACCGGCACCGGGATAGTATGCTCTTTGGCATACTCCACCAGTTTCTTCCGCGAATTCAGGTCCCAGATCCGCCAGGGGGCAATAATGGTCAAACTGGGATCAATCCCCAGATAAGCCAGTTCAAAACGCACCTGATCATTGCCCTTGCCGGTGGCACCATGACTGACTGCATCCGCACCCTCGGCATGGGCAATACGCACCTGTTCTTTGGCAATGATCGGCCGCGCCAGCGAGGTGCCGAGAAGATACGAGCCCTCATAGATGGCATTGGAGCGAAAGGCAGGAAAGATATAGTCTTCGACAAATTCTTTTTTCAGATCAGAGATAATGACTTTTTCAGCGCCAGTGGCCAGTCCTTTGGCACGCACCGCATCCCAATCTTCTTCCTGACCTACGTCCGCGGCATAGGCCACAATAGGGCACTGATATTCCTCGGACAGCCATTTCAATATCACCGATGTATCAAGCCCGCCGGAATATGCCAGCACAATCTTCTTCACATCCGCCATCTTCATCCTCCGATCAATTTCTCAAGAATCGCCTTATGCATGTGCATCTTATTTTCTGCTTGGTCAAAGGCCACGCAACGCTCTGACTCCAAGATCTCTGCCGTTATCTCTTCGCCACGATGCGCCGGCAGACAATGGAGGACAATGGCATGGGCCGGGGCATTGGCTAAGAGGGCAGCATTGATCTGATAGCCGCGGAACGCCGCCAGGCGCACGTCCTCTTCTCCCTCCTGCCCCATGGAAGTCCAGACATCCACATTAATCGCATCGGCCTCGGCCACGGCCTGTTCCGGACGGTGAACCAGAACAATGGGTCTTGCCGCATTGCTGCGCCCCTTTTGCAGGATCTCGGGATCAGGGCCATAGCCCTCAGGACAGGCAAGAATCAGTTCAAAACCAAGGAGTTCGGCGGCCTGAATCCAGGAATTGGCCACATTATTGCCATCTCCCACCCAGGCAATCTTGAGATTCTCAATGGGACCTTTCTTCTCAACCACGGTCATAATATCACTGAGGATCTGACAGGGATGATGCAGATCTGAAAGAGCATTGATCACCGGCACCGATGAATACCGGGCAAGCTCATCCACCACATCCTGGCCGAAGGTCCGCACCACCACACCATCGACATAACGGGCCATGACCCGGGCCATATCTTTCAGGGGCTCAGAGCGGGCAAGTTGGGTATCCCGGCCGGAGAGGAAGATCACCTCACCGCCCAGACCATACATGGCGGCCTCAAAAGAGACCCTGGTTCGGGTGGAGGGCTTTTCAAAGATCATGCCAATGATCTTTCCGGCAAGCTGCCGATGCTTCACTCCGGCCTGACGTTCTTTTTTCAGCTCCAGGGCCCGTTCAATAAAAAACCCCAGCTCTTCCTTTGTACAATCCTGTAATGACCGCAGATGCCTTAACATGGAAATCCATCTCTGTGCCAGGCAAGAGAATAGTTTCCTGCCTAATTTGCTCTACCCCCAAGCCCAATGCTTATTTATCTAGGGAAAAGACAATATCTACAAAAAAAAAGATGATTTGCAAAGAAATTTCCCACTCTCAGCCAATTGAGCCCTTATATATCCCCCAAAACCTCTGCCAGGAGTTGAATCATCTGGTCGATTTCTTCCCGGCTGACAATCAGCGGCGGCAAAAAACGCAAGGCCACATTCCCAGCAAAATTAATCAGACAGCCCTTTTCAAACATCCTGGTGACAATAGCCCCGCCTTTTTCTACCCCAGCCTCAGTCAGCACCAGACCTTGAATAAGCCCAAGCCCTCGAACCTCGGTCGCCAGAGCTGGAAAACGGGCAGCTAAGAGCTGTAACTGCTCGTGGAGATATTGCCCTTTTGCGCGCACCTCGGCCAGAAAACCATCGGCAAGCATCACCTTCATAGTGGCCACCGCTGCGGCCGAGGCCACCGGATTGCCGCCAAAGGTGGAGGCATGGCTGCCTGGGGTAAAGGCGGCAGCTATCCTTTTTGTCGTTACCATGGCACCAATGGGCAGGCCGTTACCCAGGGCCTTGGCGAGAGTCATGATATCCGGCACTATCCCTAGTTGCTCATAGGCAAACAGGGTTCCAGTACGCCCCATACCCGTTTGGATCTCATCAAAGATCAGCAGCAAGTCATATTTATCACAGAAACGCCGCAGACCTTGCAGGTAGTCACGATCAAGAGGCCGCACCCCGCCTTCCCCCTGCAGAGGCTCACAGAGAATGGCGCATGTCTGATCGGTAATCATGGACTCAAGGGAAGTCAGATCGCCAAAAGGGGCATGGCAAAACCCCTCGGGCATAGGCTCAAATCCTTTTTGAAATTTGACCTGACCAGTGGCAGCAACCGTGGCCAGAGTACGGCCATGGAACGATCCCGTCAGAGAAATAATTTCGTACCGGTTTTCTCCAGCCCAGATCCGGGCCAACTTGATGGCCGCCTCATTGGCCTCTGCTCCGCTATTGGCAAGAAAAACCCGATCAGCAAAGGAATGGGCTGTCAGCAGCTCGGCAAGCTCGGTCTGCGGCTCGGTATAATAGAGATTGGAGACATGCGTAAGCTCGCCTGCCTGCCTGCAAATGGCCGCCGTGACTGCCGGATGGCAATGGCCAAGACCACAGACGGCAATACCTGCCAGAAAATCAAGATATTCCTTGCCTTCTGCATCGGTCAATCGGCAACCGGCACCCTTAACCATGGCCGCCGGATACCGGGTATAAGTTCCTATGAACACCTGATCGCTCCTTGCCGCCAACTCCTTATTTGTAATTCCCATCACACAATCTCCGTACCGACACCCTCATGGGTAAACATCTCCAGCAGAATGGCATGCTCAACGCGGCCATCAATGATATGGGCCTTGGTAACTCCATGCGCCAGTGCGTCTCCACAACAGCGCACCTTGGGAATCATGCCGCCAACAATGGTCTCGTTATCAATCAGGGACTCAATCTCCGCCCTGAGCAGAGAATGGATCAATGCCCCCTGACGATCCTTGACTCCCGCCACATCGGTGAGCAGGATCAGCTTGGCCGCCTTCAATTCGGCAGCGATTGCCCCGGCGACAAGATCGGCATTAATATTAAAGGCGGCGCCATCCGCACCAACACCTACCGGGGCAATCACCGGAATAAAATCATCCCGCTCAAGACTTCTGAGAACCTCGGCATTGATGCGGGTCACCCGCCCCACCCGGCCCAGATCAATAAGTTCTGGTGGCGCGTTTTCCATGGCCGCGGCATCAGCTTTCTTACTGACCTGCAGCTTTTCGGCACACACCAGATCACCATCCCGTCCAGAAAGACCAACTGCCCTGCCACCGCAATGATTGATATTGCCAACAATTTCCTTATTGACCTTGCCCACCAGCACCATCTCCACCACATCCATCGTCTCACCGTCAGTCACCCGCATCCCCTGGACATAACTGGGCTTGATCTGCAGACGATCCAGTAGGAGGTTGATCTGCGGTCCACCGCCATGAACGATCACGGGATTGATGCCGATATGTTTCATCAGGATCACATCGAGTGCAAACTGCTTTTTCAGATTTTCATCAACCATGGCATGACCACCATACTTGATCACTACCGTCTTATGACGAAACGTCTGCATATAGGGTAAAGACTCGATGAGCACCTTGGCCCGTTCAATGCTTTCTTTCATTGTTGTCCATCCTGTATTTGTGAAAACGCTACACCAATTATCACTACACCATTAACTGTTTTTGACTTAAAAACCCCACAGCAATGACGCCTCGATCCATCCTTCCAGTCCTGATTCGTGTTTTACCTTGACCCACCCCTTCTCTTGTTTCTGTTTTTCAAAGACCACACCGTAATACGCCTGACCGATGATATCATATTTAGCTCCAGGGCCACGACGTATGCTGATTTTTTTATTTTTCCCCTTATTCACTTTTACAATGGTATGGGGGGCCTTATTCAACATTGAAGCGTTTATCCAACCACTGTCATTCTCAAAATCTTTAATTTTGACCCATTTCCCTTTTTTGGAGACAATCCTTACCGGAAAGCCATTTCCATACTCCCACTTCACACTATAGTTTTCACCTGGGCCGGTCCGCAGATCAACTTTTTCACTGCTTGTGCTTCTCATTTCTGCAAATGAAGATGTACAGACAAAGAGAAGGAGGATGGTTGTCACTAAAATTATAGATTTTATTTTTGCTAACATTCCTCTACCTTGTGACTCCTTGGTTTTTTGGGAGCTAACGAGAGTGGCAGGCCTGCGCATTGAAGAGAGATGGCTTCAAATCTACAAGCTTCTGTCATACAACGCATACAAAGAATGCACTCGGCGCTGTTCACGTTTTTATTAAATTGAATATCCATGGGACATACCTGCAGGCAGAGTCCACAATCGGTACAGTGTTGTTTGTTGAGATGAAGCTGAAATAAGCTTATTTTATTAAACATTCCATAAAAGGCACCTAATGGACAGGTTGTTTTGCAGAATGGCCGGCTGGAGAAAATACTCCAGATGAGAAACCAAAACATCCAAAAAAGTTTATTATAAAAAAGATATCCCAGTGTGACCCTGAGATCTGGTTGGAGCAGGATCATGGGAATGCCTGCTTCTATGGTGCCCGCCGGACAAACAAATTTGCAGAACCAAGGTTTACCCATTCCCCATTGGTCTGTGAGGATCAGTGGGAAAAGGATAACAAAAAAAACAAGGATGAAATATTTAATGTATCTTAAAACTTGTGGTATTTGAAATTTTCTCCAGGAAGGGACTTTATAGAGCAACTCTTGTAAAAAACCAAAAGGACAAAGCCAGCCACAGGTGAATCTTCCTGTTAGTGCTGCAATGATACCAATACTTCCAAAGACATATGAACCAAAATAATAAGAGCCTGTTTCAATGGAGAAGCGTACTCCCAGTAACAACTGTTGAATGGCACCAATGGGGCAGTAAGTAGTTGATGCTGGACAGGAGTAACAATTTAAACCTGGTGAGCAGAGTGTTTTTAATGGGCCTTGATATATATTTTTAGTCCATGGAAAAAGAAAATATCCATTGCTGATCAAGGTAAAGATGAGTTGTAGAAATTTTCTGATAGTTTCCATGCAATTATATCACAAGTCCAGGCGTTGCAAAAAATGATGAAGGGTTTTTAACCTATTCCTATACAATCCAAGCAGATATTCCAAGCTTGCTCCAAAACCCTTTGTGGTTCATTCGTGGCAATTCCGATCATGAAGAGAATGAGAAAGAACATGAGAGGGATGAAGCGAACCAATATTTTGAAATATTTTTTAGTCATGGTTGGTTGATTCCGGGCACTTTGATCTACTAATAATGGATTGAACTTATCACCAATTTTTATCTTCTTATCTCTTCGATCATCAATAGTGATCTCAGTTACTACCCTTATAGCTCCCTCTTCAAAAGAGGCTTCAGAGATATCACCTGTTGCAGCAGTTATGTCGCCTCGCCTTCAATTAACGTTCCCATATCTGACAAGCGTTTCTGGATGCTTAGAATGTAGTCGCCGAGATTTGGCGTTGAGGTGCCTATTGGTTATCATAGTAAGTTGCAATATAGCCATTATTCTGTATTTTTTCAAATAGTTGTTTGTCTGGAGATCATTAACTCGATAACCCGTTCCAGGTCATCCAATGAATAATAGTCAATTTCTATCTTGCCTCGACTTCCACTTTGAGAGATAACGACCTTTGACTGCAAGACGTTGGTGAGTTTATTTGTCAAGGTTGTGCAGTAAGATTGAGGAATTTCAGCAAGTTGAGGTCCTTGTTTAGCTGTTATAGATGCCTTTCCTGGCCCCGTTGTTTTGCGGATACTCTTCTCTGCTTGTCGTACCGAGAGATTCTTTTGGATAATTTGATTCCGCAACTCTTGCAATTCTGAGGGGCTGTCGAGAATCCGCAAAAGAACTCTGGCGTGTCCCTCGGTCAGACTTCCTTGTTCCAAATCATTTTTAATGTACGGAGGAAGTTGGAGCAATCTCAATATATTCGTTATTGTTGAGCGTTTTTTGCCGACCCTTTGTGCTGCTTGCTCCTGGGGTGTAATTAAATTTTTCGATGAGCTTGCTGTAGGCTTCCCCTTCTTCAATAACATTCAGGTCTTTTCGTTGAATGTTTTCAATAAGAGCCAGCTCTAACAGGGAGTCATCGTTATCAACGGAACGGATGACAACCGGAACTTTTTTCAATCCTGCCCGTTGCGATGCCCTTAGTCTTCGCTCACCGGCAATGAGTTGATACGAGCCATCTGGTTGCGTAGTTACTATAAGGGGTTGGATGACCCCATGTTCTGTGATTGATTGCGTGAGTTCGTCCAATCCTTCCTCGGCAAAGTAGCGCCTTGGTTGGTGTTTATTGGGGACGATTTTTTCAATATCGCACTCAAAATACTTTTCATCGTCTTCATTTCCAAAAAGGAGTCCGACACCCTGTCCTAAGCCAGTTTTTTTTACTGACATAATTACGACCTCTGCTGTTTAAGAAATTCACTGGCCAGATCCATATAAGCCGTTGCTCCACTTGAGCGGATATCATATTCAAGAATGGTTTGACCATGACTTGGGCATTCACTGAGCCGGACATTTCGAGGAATCACTGTCTTGAAAACCTGATTGCCAAAGTGTTTAGCGACCTCATCTGCGACCTGATAAGTCAGCTTATTGCGTTTATCGTACATAGTAAGGAGAAGTCCTTCAATAAAAAGCTCTTTATTGAAGACTTTTTTGACAGAACGGATGGTTTTGACAAGTTGATCAAGGCCCTCCAGGGCATAGTATTCGCATTGCAATGGTATGAGCACGGAATGTGCCGCGGTCAATCCATTAACGGTGAGCAAACCAAGTGATGGAGGGCAATCAATCAAGACGTAGTCAAAGTCGTCACTAACTGTCTTGAGCATTTTTTGCAAGTTGAATTCCCTCATCTCCATGGAGATGAGTTCTATCTCGGCAGCCACAAGGTCTATATTTGAAGGGGCAAGAGAGAGATTGTTTACCTTTGTTTTTACAACGATTTCAGATAAAGGGACTCCACCCGTATAGCTGTGATAAAGGTGCCGATCAAGAGACCTTGCATGAACCCCTAGACCGCTCGAGGCATTACCTTGGGGGTCAGAATCAACAAGAAGCACTCTCTTTCTCTTTTTGGCCAATGCCGCCGCCAAATTTACCGCCGAAGTTGTTTTTCCCACTCCTCCTTTTTGATTGGCAATCGCGATTATTTTGGCTTTATTTTTTTGCTTCATTTTTCCTCCGAGGCCCGCACAACCTCTTGTTATTATGTGAACTTATGCTAACAGCGTAGTGTTTTTTATACATAAAATACTGCAAGAAATTCCCAAAAACAGAGGTTATGCACAGCCTTACCTCCACTGAAAACCCCACCCACACATACGAGATGAGCACGCTCCTTATTCATCGTAGGATGATCCTACATACCATATCCATACACCCGGTCCTGCTTCCACTACTCGCAAAAAACTCTATTGGCCACAAAATAGCAGAAACAACTCGTTACTTTTACGGAAAACATCGATCAAAAAGCCAGGCCCCACCGAGGATTCACGAGACGATCACCTAAAAAGACTATGGCGGCAAAACAACCAAGTGCATCCAGCCGCGCCTTCACGACCATCGAAAGGCACTGGGCAAACTTACTAAAAGGGGAAGAACAACCTCACATTAAACCCAATGCGCTAGAATTACAACCCGATCGAGCGAAAGAAGAGTGATTCGACAGTGGTTCTTTTTTCTAAGCAAGTTGCCATTGTGCCAGGTTGCTGTTTTTTGTATCGTTTTTCAATTTTTTATCGTTGAATGTTAACGGCCATTCCTACTAATTTTCTCTTACCTTGAATGTTTCACGTGAAACCATTATCGCCTCATCGACAGAGGCCGAAAAATACAACCAAAGTCATCAAAAACTTCGCTGGCCATACAATGACAAATCTCAACACACAAGCTCGGGGAGAGCAAAGATATGTTTCCCTGAAATCGTGCAAGCCATGAATTATTACTCAACCATAGATTCTTGGCTGATTTCTTTTCACTCAACGATTTTTTGAATTGAGGATTCCACCTAGCAACAGCAGAAAACATTCCGGGGACAACTGACATTTGCGTGGGATAACCATATCACATGCAAATCTTTTGAAAGGATTGCTTGAGTTTCCTTATACAGAAAATCTCTTCTATACAAATTTTGCCTATAAAATCTTACGGTTAATAGCATTCTCACAGGGAATCTATTTAACCGTCATCCTTGATATTCGCAACAAGGCCATTTCCACTGCAGAATCACCTTCACTGCCTTTCTGCACCTCCTGCATGAGGGCAAGCACTCGACTGGCAAGCACCTTCCCAAGCTGCACTCCTTCCTGATCAAACGAGTTGATATTCCAACAAAATCCCTGAAAAACGATTTTGGCCTCATACAGTGCAAGAAGGGCCCCCATAATCTTGGGAGTCAGCCTGTCGGCAAGCAGAATCAAGTTAGGACGATTTCCTGGAAATTTCTTGTTAGGATTCTCGTTTTCCTGCCCCCTGGCCATTGCCAGAGACTGGGCCAGAAGATTCGCCACCAGTTTCTGCTGGGATGTACTTCCTTCAATCTCCAGATCTTCCTCGTACTGACTCTGCCGAAAGCCAATGAACTCAACCGGCACAATCTCTGTCCCCTGATGCAGCAACTGATAAAATGCGTGCTGTCCGTTTGTCCCTGGCTCACCCCAGAGGATCGGACCGGTCTTGAGATGCACCGACTCTCCATATCGCGATACCGACTTGCCATTGGATTCCATATCACACTGCTGCAGATGGGCAGCGAATCTATGCAAAGCCTGACTGTAAGAAAGGACGGCGACAGTCGAAGCCCCGAGAAAGCTATGATTCCAGATCCCCAGCATCGCCAGCAAGAGAGGCAGATTCCGTCGCATTTCCGGTTCCTCCGCAGTTTCATCCATTGAGGAGGCGCCTTCAAGGAACTCCTGCACCCACTCAAATCCCAAGGCAAAACCGAGCATAACCACTCCTACCATTGAGGTTGAGCTGTATCTGCCACCGATAGAATCAAACATATAAAAAGAGCGGAGATACCTGGTCGGATTATCCATGGGGCTTCCCTCACCGGTCACCGCAAGACAATGCCTGGCTGGGTCAAGCCCTTGTGCTGTATAGGCCCTTCTGATCAAGGCCTCATTGGTCAAGGTTTCGAGAGTGGTGCCGCTCTTGGACACAACATTGACAAGGGTTGTGGCCAGATTAACCCGGCGCAGCACGACCGCCGCGTCATCAGGATCAACATTGGATACAAAAAAGACCTGCCGCCCCGGCCTCCCATAAACACGCAAGGCCTCATACACTGAACGCGGGCCAAGATCTGAGCCTCCAATACCCACATGGATCATGGTGTCGAAGGGATGCCCTTGCGCATTAACCAGAGTGCCATCGTCCAAATCATCAAGAAACGCCTTCAGCCTTGCAATCTCGCTTCTGGCTTGTCCGGACGCGTTTGGCTCTACCGGACTCTCGGTAAACAGATCCCGACAAGCAGTGTGCAGAACCTGACGTTCCTCAGAGGGAAAGCCATGAATACGATTCATGACCGCGCCCCGGCGCATCTGCCGAAACTGCTCTATCAGTTTACACTGATCGGCCAGTTGCTGCAGCCCGTCCAGCACCTCATCATTCACCCGCTGCATAGCATAAAGCAGATCAATCCCTGCCGCAGAACAGCAATATTGCCGTATCCTTGCCAGGCTCAACGCCTCAGGGGACGCAAGATCAAAGGGCTGTTGGGCCAGCCCTACAAGATGCTGATACACGGGTACATCTGTCAACGCCTGCCATCTATCCATCGCTTACCTCATTTATACGGGGATATTGTGCCAGCTTTCTAATCGAGGCTATTCACCTCTTGTTCTTCTTTTGCTGCCGGCCTCGGCCAACTCGCGCATTTCCTTGATCTCTGCCTGGTAATCCGCTCGGCCATAGATCGCTGAACCAGCAACGAAGATATTAGCCCCAGCCTCAGCCACTTCACCAATAGTTACCGGACTGATCCCGCCATCAATCTCAATACCAACCGTAAGTCCCAGATCATCAATACGTTTTTTCAACTGACTGATCTTGCGCAGGGTGGACCGGATAAAAGACTGCCCGCCAAATCCGGGGTTCACACTCATGAGCATCACCAGATCCACCTCTTCCAGGATAAAATCAAGCGTCTCCAAGGGGGTGGCTGGATTCAAAACCACACCTGCCTTCTTCCCCAGCTCCCGAATACGAGACACAGTCCGGTGCAGATGAGGACAAGCCTCCACATGCACGGTAATCCAGTCAGCACCAGCCTCCGCAAACGACTCAAGATAGCGGTCCGCATTCTCAATCATCAAATGCACATCAACAACCCTAGCCGTTACCTGGCGTACAGCCTTAACCACCAGTGGACCAATAGTGATATTGGGAACAAAATGGCCATCCATAACATCCACATGGATCACTTCAGCCCCAGCCTGATCAACGGCACGGATTTCATCTCCCAAACGGGAAAAATCAGCTGACAATATGGATGGCGCAAATTGAATTTCCTGCATACCTGCCTCTTCTGAGTGTTCTGTTTCTCTCTTCACTCTTTCCTCTCCCTGACAACCCGACGGACCTCATCACCTGGCAGCATCTCCACCAAACCCTCCAACTCCAAAAAAAGCAGGAACTCAGCCACCCGCCCTGAACTCAAACCAGACACAGCAATGAGCGTGTCACGTTTCATGGCATACGGCTCGATCTTTTCCAGCAAGGCAAGGGACGCGGGATCAAGACTTACAAGCTTGCTCTCCACCCCCGAATCTCCAGTATGCGCGCCTTGCAGCCCTGGACAAAGAGGGAGTTCTTCAAGAATATCCTCGGCTGAAATGACCAGCTTGGCCCCCTGTTGCAACAGCCAGTGCGCCCCGGCGCTTTTAAAAGAATCAACCTGCCCGGGCACGGCAAAGACATCCCTCCCTTCGTCAAGAGCAAGCTCCGCCGTAATCAGAGAGCCGGACTTGCGTGCCGCCTCAACCACTACCACCCCATAACTCATTCCGGAAATAATACGATTTCGAGCCGGAAAACGAAAGCCTTCCGGGGTGGTTCCCAAGGGATACTCGGTCACCAGAAGCCCAGCGCCTTGAATCTGTTCATACAAACGACTGTTCTGCTGCGGATAGATCACATCCAGTCCACAACCCAGGACTGCAATGGTGGCCCCGGAAGCTGACAACGCACCCGCATGAGCCTCAGCATCTATCCCGAGCGCCAGACCAGAGACCACTGTTACTCCCCGGGCCGCCAGATCTCGGGCCAAGGTAGAGGCAATTCGACGGCCATAACTGGTTGCCGCCCGAGAACCGACAATTGCCACACAACACGTGCCAAGAAGCTCAATCCTGCCCAAAACATAGAGAACCGGGGGTGGGGAATTCGTCTGACGCAGCAAGGAAGGATAACGCGGATCATCAAGACAGATGGCTTGCGCTCCAAGCCCGACAAGGCGCTCCAGCTCTTGTTCACCCCTGTTCCGTACTTCATCTCCATCTGACAAGCCCAAAAGAGCTTCCGACCGTATTCCGGCAACCTGTGATCGTTCTTTGGCCGAGGCCAGCAGGACGCCATCCGGGCCATCAAAACAGTCGACAAGACGCCTCAATCCAGTCACCCCCAACCCCGGAACCAGGCTCAAGCTCACCCAATCAAGGATATCAGCCATACTCACCCCTTGTTACAGTGCAAAAAGGCTAAATTTTCTTGGTAAAAAATGAAAGAAGAAGACAGAAAAACATTCCCATAGACACATGACCGGCTATTAATCGGTCATAAATACCCGCAACTCATCCAGGCGCGAAGGATGTTTCAGTTTTTGTATTGCCTGGGCCTCAATCTGACGAATCCTCTCTCTGGTAACCGCAAAACATTTCCCCACCTCTTCCAAGGTATGATCGCAACTCACGTCGATACCGTATCGCATCTGGAGAACCTTGGCCTCGCGTGCGGAAAGGGACGACATCACCCGGCAGAGACATTCTTTAAGTGAGTCAACCATAGAGGATTGATCAGGACCAATAGCGCCGCAATCTTCAATAAAATCAGAAAGAAACGATTCTTCATCAGCTCCTACCGGCGTATCCAGAGAAACGGCATCTTTGGCCGTTTTCAGCGCTGTCTTGATTTTTGCAACATCACAACCAAGCTGTTCCGCCATCTCCTCAGGACTTGGCTCCCTGTTTTCTACGCGTATAAAATCTCTGGTCACGCGCAACAAGCGGTTGATCGTCTCGATCATATGCACCGGCAAACGGATAGTGCGCCCCTGATCGGCAATGCCACGGGTAATAGCCTGACGAATCCACCAGGTGGCATAGGTGCTGAACTTGTACCCCCGATGGTAATCAAATTTCTCAACGGCCTTCATCAGACCGATATTCCCCTCTTGAATAAGATCAGGAAACTGCAGGCCACGATTAAAAAATTTCTTGGCAACCGAGACCACCAGACGTAAATTTGCCCGCACCAGTGATTCTTTGGCATATTTGACGGTCTCCCGAGCTGATTCTATCTCATGCAGAGTCGCGTGCAAGGCCCGATAACCAAAACCAAGCCCCTCACGCATCTGTCGACCTACTTTTTTCTCAAGCTCCAAAGGACTGAGTTCCAGCTCCTCCTGGCCTGCCGCCGCCAGCTTATACTCCTGCATCACCTGCGCCCGAACCAGGCGAAAGCGTTTTGCCAGATCATCCAGGCCAGCGGCAATGCCATTGATACAACGAGGACAAATGAGCCTGTCCTGAAAGATCTCTGTTATTTTTGTCCCTCTATCAAGGATCTGTTGATAGATCTCCCTATCTTCGTCAGAGCCATCAGCACAACCAAGAAAACTCTGCCGCAACCGCTCTCTCTCCTGTTCAAGCTCAGTAGCCCTTGCGACCCGGTCGATAAACTCATCCTGTGCCTGGGCAATAATATCATGCTGATCATCAGGGATTCCCTTTAATGCCTGAAAGATCTTGATCCGACCAGCCTGCAGCTCCTTCGCCACTGTCTGCAGAGCGGGAATAGCCAAAGGAGTTGCCAGCACCGCCCGCTGGACACGATACATCCCCTCTTCCATCATCCGCGCCAGCGCCAGCTCCTCTTCGTGGCTGAGCAGGGTCATGGTGCCCATCTCCCGCAAATAGATATTCATGGGATCAACGGTATGACAACCCTGCCCAGGCGAACACCCGGCAAGATGGCATCCATCGTCTTCCTCCAGATCTACCGAGAAATCATCAATGCCATCATCGTCTTTCGCCACAACTCCTTGGAGTCCATCCACCCATTCACCAGAAAGCGAATGTTTTTCCAGAACAAAACCACCGGTGATTTCTGCAAGATCAAAGGCATCATCTTCCAGCAGATTATCTCCATTTAGTACCCCTGGCTCGTGCTTATCAAAATCTTCATCCCCAGCCATAAATCCCCCCTCCCGAGATTCCACGTCCTTATGTCAAGGAAAAAACAGGATATCCCCTCTCTTGCAACAAAATCACATAGTTCTCAGCTATGGCACTATAGCAAGAAAAAATTATAAATCAATAAGTTATTGAAAAGAGGAAGAGTTAAACTTCGCCCCCTCAAATTATTATTAGCATAAACACAAACACTGATTCCAAGTCATTTCCCCAACCGCTTACTCCAATGCCTGCAACTCTTTATTGATCTCGATCAACTTATTCTGAAGCAACGACAACTCATCCTCATCCAGTGGCGCCTCCATCTCCACAATCAACTTTCTCGACATCTCCAGTAACTCCTCTTTTTTCAGCCAGAGCAACAGCTCGGCCAACTCTTCTTCAGTCCCTGAAAAATGGCCGATCTCAGAAGCAGCAGGTGAGGCAGCCAACAAGATCTCTGCAACCAGGGTCCGTTCTTCTCCTTCGGGCAAGGCGGCAAGCAGCTCCTCGGGCTCAAACTCCCGTCCCTTGGCGTGCAGGGCCGCAAGCTGCAGAAACAAGACCTCCCCCACACTGGCGGCCAGCCTTTGTCTCAGGCCCGACTGTTCCAGCCTCAAAAAATGGGCAGGATAGAGTACCATATGGGCGACCAGACGTTTCTGGGCACCATTGAGCCTGATCCGCTCTTTTCCTTCCTGGGAAAAACGGTTCGATTCCCTTGCTTGTGTGCCTGCCGGATATGGCTGCTCCAGGGATCGCCCCAACGGCAGAGTACCCGCAGGCGAAACTAACTGGGAATGGTCTGCGAGAAGCTCGCTCAACTGCTGCGCCGGAATCCCCAGTTTCTCACTGAAATGAGCAATCACCACCGAACGCTGCAACGGAGATGCCGCCGCTTGCACCAAGGGCCGCAGCTCTTCCACGATTTTCCTTTTTCCATCAAGGGTAAGACCGTGCTCTTCGATCAGTTTGGCCAGCGCGAACTCGGCAAGCGGGGTCGCGGCATCCAGCAACCGCTCCAACTGTTCCAGACCCTTTTCGCGAATAAAAGTGTCTGGATCATGCCCTGAGGGCAGCAATGCCACCTTGGCGCTCATCTGTTCGGCCAGGAACAGGGGCACCGCCCGGATCGCCGCCTTGACCCCGGCCGCATCCCCGTCAAAAAGCAGGATCGCATTTTCCGCATAATGGCGCAACAGCTTCAACTGGGGCCGGGTCAAGGCAGTGCCAAGCGGCGCAACTACATTGGGACAACCATGAACCACCAACGAGACCAGGTCAAAATTCCCCTCCACCAGCACCACCCGCTGCCGGGAACGGATCTCGGCGGCCTGCTGGAAAAGCCCCAGCAGCAACCGGCTCTTGTCAAAGACCAGACTCTCCGGGGAGTTCATATACTTGGGCTGACCATCCCCGACAATGCGTCCGCCAAAACCGCTGATCCTCCCCTTGGGGTCAAAGATAGGAAAAAGGATCCGGTCGCGGAAACGATCATAGGTGCCGCCCTTGTCATTTCTCACCAGAAGCCCCACCGCCTCGGCCGCCGCGCTCTCCTCACCCTGCAACCCGGCGCCAAGGAAATTCCAGCCGGCGCTTTCAACAGCCGGTGCATATCCTAACTGAAATTTCTCTTGAATAGCTAAGGGGATGCCGCGCCGTTCGAGATACGCCCGCGCTGAGGCCGCGCCTTTGCCCTGTAACAGATACTCCCGGAACAGACGGGCCGCCTTGGCATTAACATCATACATCGCCTTGCGTTGCCGCTCTTTCTCCTGTTCCGCCTGCGAGTACTGCTTTTCCGGCAGCTCAATCTGATAGCGTCTGGCCAGGGTCTGAAGAGCGGTGGGGAAATCCAGGTTATGATATTTCATCACAAAGGAGAAGACATCACCGGACTCGCCACAACCAAAACAGTGATAGAACTGCTGGCCCGGATGCACGGAAAAAGAGGGGGTTTTCTCGCCATGAAACGGACAACGCCCCAGAAACCGCGCCCCCGCTCTTTTCAGGTCAACATATTCTCCAATGACCTGGACTATATCAGCCTGCTCCTTCACCTGGGCTGTTACTGAATCGCGTGTTTCCGAATATCCCATAGTGACCAATCAATTAACGTAGTTGAAACAATCATCATCCTGATTTGATCCGGGCCTGCCGCGCCTTCTCCGGCTCTCCCAGTTCCCGATAGGCCTTTTCCATCAACAACCAGTTCTGCTGGATCAAACCATAGTCCTTACCAGCCAGGCTGTTTGACTTGATACTGAACTGGACGGCCTGCCCATAATCCTTCTGCCCAAACTTCACCTGGGCCATTTCATGCCACAGCCGGGCATTCCTGGGCTCCACCCGCAGGGCCCGTTCCAGCGTCATTTCGGCCTGACTGAACTGACCAGTCCGCGCGCTTTGGCGGGCACTGGCAAGCAGGGTCGCCGCGGCCTTTCCTTCTTCCGGCACGGGCACGGATTCCCGGCTGACACTGGGGCCAGGCTCAGGAGCAGGAACCGGAGCGGGAGTGGGGGCAGGCAGGGGAGAAGGGGTAGGGTGCGGAATAGGAAGCGGAGCGGGAGCTGGTCTGGTTGGCAGATCAACAGGATGCTTTACCGAACAGCCCGGCAAACACAGATTCAACACCATGAGTAAGCCAACAGTGCCGGCAATATGTCGGAAACGTCCATCGCCTGTCAACTTCATCGTCATTTTACCTTCCTTCCCGATCATCGATGAAACCAACCACGAATCGTATTCCAGACCTCAGGAACACGCCTCTCCAGAGTGTCAGATGACGGACGCTGGGCACCTGCGGGTACAGTTCCCGCGACAAATGGCAACTTCACATTCTCGCGGGACTCACCACCAAGGGGGCTATAGACGCCCGCATCAATCCTGGCCCACTCAATCCCCTCAGGTTCCGTAAGCTCCAGCGGCTGGGGATGCAGAGACTGCATGATCTTGCCCCACACCACCATGGCGCCACTGGCACCCGTAAACGCGGTCGGTTTGTTATCATCATGGCCAATCCAGACGACCGCCAGCCGATCACCGGTAAAACCGGCAAACCAGCTATCCCGCATTTCATCGGTCGTTCCTGTTTTCCCGGCAGCCTGAACCGTCTCCGGGATATAATTCAAAAGCGACCTGGCTGTGCCGTGCGTTATCACCCGCTGCAAGGCGGTATTGAGCAGAAAAACAGTTTCAGGCGGAAAAAGCTGCTCCACAGTCAGGCCAAAACGCTGCACCACCTTGTTATCAACTGTCAGCACGCTGCCAATGACCCGTTGCGGCTGATAAAAACCACCCGTGGCCAAGACCTGATACATCCGGGCCACTTCCAGAGGCGACAGGGCCGCCGTTCCCAGCAGAAAGGAAGGGTAGGGCGGAAAGTCTCTGGTTATCCCCATCCGCTTGACATTTTCCACCACCTTTTCCACCCCGACATCCATCCCGATCCTGATCGTGGCCAGGTTATATGAATGGGCCAGCGCCTCATGAAAGGGCACCAGGCCATGTTCTTTCTTATCATAATTGGCCGGCCGCCAGTCCTTGGTACCAGCAGCGGCGAGGGTCAAGGCTATATCCTGCACCGGGGTCGCCAGGGTGTAGCCATTGGCCAGGGCGGTCAAATAAACAACCGGTTTGATGAGCGAGCCAATCGGACGCTGGGCGTCAAGGGCCCGGTTAAACCCGGACTGCGAGGCGTCGCGACCGCCAGCCATGGCCAGAATCTCCCCGCCCTCTCTGCTGCTGACAATCACCGCCCCTTCAAGCCCACTCGTGCCGGTACGTTTTTCGAGGACAGACAGCGTTTCTCCCAGATATTTCTCCACCCGCATCTGCACCTGGGGATCGAGGGTGGTCAGGATCTTCAGACCGCTAGAGACAAGATCCTCCTCACGATAATCCTCCTTCAACTGGCGGCGCACCAGATCGAGAAAAGCGGGATAGCGGTTAAACCCGCTCTGCACCGTCCCGGTCTTCTCCAGCTTGGCCGCCTTGGCCGTGGCATAGGCCTCCGCCGAGATCACCCCTTCGGAACGCATCAGATCAAGCACCACCTGCCGGCGCTGCAGACAGCGCTCTGGAAACCGGCGCAGATCATAATACGATGGCCCTTTGATCATCCCCACCATCATGGCCACCTGGGCAGCAGAAAGATCCTTCAACTCCCGCCGGAAATAAAACTGACTGGCCAGACCAAAACCATGAACCGCCCGCCCCCGGTCCTGACCAAGAAAAATCTCATTGGCATAGGCGGTCAGGATCTCGTCCTTGCTGTAATGGATCTCCAGCAACAGGGACATGATCAGCTCATTGAGCTTGCGCTGCAGGGTGCGCTCGTTATTGAGGAAAAAATTCTTCACCAGTTGCTGGGTCAAGGTGCTGCCGCCCTGGACCATCTTGCCGGCGCGGATATTGGCCAGCATGGCCCGCAGGATTCCCAGCGGATCGACACCGGAATGGCGATAAAAACGTTGATCTTCGACGGCAAGCAGGGTCTTGACCAGCAAATTAGGAAGTTCCTCCCGCTTAAACACAATCCGGTCTTCATTCTCCAGGGGATGAAAGCTGCCGATCCGGGCCGGATCAATCCGGGCCAGGGCAATGTCAGCACCCGTATCAGTATGGGTAATCTTCCTGACCACCGAGCCGGCAAACTCCACCGTAATCCGGGCCGACTGTTCCACGCCATCAGGAAAGGCAAAATCCCTGGTCACCAAATGCATGACGTTACCGGTAAGGTCATAGCCGCCCGGATCTTTCGCCGCCTTGTCCTGACGATACCCAGCCAGCTGCAACTCATCCTCCAGCATTCTCGCCGAAAAAGGCAGATCAGGATACAATTCCAGAGGACGCGCGTACACCACGGCCGGCAAGGCCCAGCGCTTGCCGTCAAACTTCTGGCGGATCACCTTATCCAGATGGGTGACATAGACGCCAAAAGCGACGCAACCAAGCAGCACCAGCGGCACCGCAATCGTGAACACCATCCACCCACGCGACCTGCTACTCAGACGTTGCGCTTTTTTCGGGATTATCTTTTTTTCTCAGGCAAAATTTAAAGTACCACTCAATAGAAAAAACCAGAAAGCTCTGCACCTGCTACTGGATAGGCAGATACGGTAACATAGCAGATTCATGAACCAGAGATTGAAATTCGGTTGAAATTTCAGTTTATTATTTATTTTGACTTTCCATCTTCCACCCCATAATATCGTTAGATACGGAAAACAACAACCTGAAACAGGTTATTGTTCAGAATGTTGAACGAGAGAATTTTGACAAGAGTAAAGATATTCCCCCCTTATTTCTCGTGGGGAATATCGAAAAACTTTAAATATGAAGAACGTCCCCTTTTCTTTCCTTTTCTTTCCGATGATTTTTCCGTACTCATTGCCCTCTCCTCCTCTGTCATGGGTTGATCGGCATAACCGGAAAGGGGAGCCGTCGATATAGGCTCTCTTCCAAACGGGATAGCAAATGCTTCACCAGTGACAAAGACGCCAGCTCCCGGACCACGCTAACAAACGGGCGCAGGGCACCAATGACGATGCGGCCTCCACAGTCCGGCTGCCGCTTTTTACAATAAGCAACTTCAAAAGCTCGATCAAGTTACTTTATGATAAATCGCCGCCGTAGGCGGTGTGAGGCGCTAACATGCGGGTCAAGCGGGACCGGCGAAATGCCGGCTTTGGTCTTTGCCAGCGCTTGCGCGCCGGCCCCTTACCCCTAGACGTTAGGATGTTTGCTATGGATCAGCTATACGACCAATCCTTGAGTAACATGGAGAATACTTTGCACGATCTCTCGCAACGCGTTCCTCAGCCGCAGCGCGTACCGTACAAGGATTCGTTTGTCTTTCGGTATGCCGAGAAAAATATCCATCAAGCACTAATTCAGAAGCTGGCGCGCCTTATAAGCAGCCTCCATGCTGCTCGACTCTTGATGGAGCATGGCTTTGTTCAAGAGCAGGCTGCGTTACAGCGCGTACTTGACGAGATTAGAGAAGACATTAGCTTTCTCGCATTTGCTGTGATCTTCAACAATAAAACTCCACTTCACCAAACATATCTAGATGCTTTTTTTGAAGAGGAGTTCGACGCCGATACAGCTATGGCTTCAACACAAAAACGTCCTATGGTTCAACGAAAGAAAATTCGCGCCTACAACACACGATGTTTGGGCGCAGCTATGGATTTTAGTAGTAATGAAGCCTCTAGAACAGTTAGCAAGACATACTCGGGCTATGTTCATGCGGCATCACCACAAATCATGGACATGTACGGCGGAAATCCTCCAAGATTTCATGTGCGTGGAATGCTGGGAACTGAGCGCCAACAGGAGCACAGGGATGACCTCTGGAATTACTTCTACCGAAGTATCCTTGCCTTTTCGTTCGCAGCCAAGGCTTTTGGCGACGAAGTACTTTTTGCAAAGATACATGAGTTCACCATAGAGTTTGAACGTCTATCCGGTAAGAACTATGGGCCAAGCAAGCAAAACCAATCCTAACGATGGGCCTCAAACAGACGCCGGGGAGCGCTGTGGTATTGGCGAAGTCCAGTGGCGGCGCTGCTTAGGCCCATCGTTATGGTATAGAGTGCAAAAAAACTAACAGCCACTTAGGCGAGACACTAGTCAATTAAACATGGAATGGATGATCTAGATGGAACCAGCAAACATAATAATATGGACATGTGTACTTGTTTTCATTGTAACTGCAACAATTGCACTTTTGCATGTGTCAGGAATAAGACCATTGCCTAATCCACGCCATGGGGAAATTCTATTTAAAGTATTAATCGTCGAAGTGGCTGTAATTGCTATTTCAATATTTGGTTCGTACAAGGAACTTTATCAGAAACATAACGAAGAAGTTCAATTCGCTAAGCCAGCCGTCGGATGGAAACAATTCACAGATAAAGAACGTGGATTTGCTGTTTCATTTCCAAACAGGTGGTTTTTGGATGACAGATCATACAAATTAGATGGCACTTTCTTTATACAAGTTCCTGATAATACTAAGGTAAACATTAATATTACATACGAAAAGGTAATTGATAAATATGTCAACGATATCAAATCCTACTTTGATGAGACGATAATTGAAAACAAAACAATGTTTAAAGCAACCATAAGTAATGAGACAAGATTTAATTATAAAGGGTTCCAATCAATGTCATTCATTGCCCAATTGAATGGCATTGGAAAAGATAGCACTTCATTCAAGCAATATGTGATGCAAGTCTACGACCAGAGGAGTGGAGTCGTTTACACGCTTGCTTTTACCTGTCCAGATAGTGTTTGGGAAAAATACTACCCTGATGGCAGAGATATAATGAATTCATTTGAGTGGCGTGAAAACAAAGCCTAATTATGTGCTCAATGCTCTAGCGGCATTCCGCAAAACTCGATGTTATGGTGAGGTATCAATGAAAGAAAATTTGCAAAAAAGCATAAATCGAGCAATCACCCTATTAAACACGCCACAAGAATATGAAAAATATATTTCAATCAAATTGTCTCCACCGTCTGGGTGTTGCTGTTCTCATTGCTGGCCAGAAACATGGCGAAAAGTAAACGAATTCATTTCACCTTCAGGCCCTGTCGGGCATGAAGGTGACGCTTTAATAGAAATAAATAAAAACACATTTGTTCTTGAGTCTCACGAAAGTGGCCCAGAAATAACTTTATATCTTGCTCTGGCAACTGCATCAGCAACTTTAGTAAAATCAGTTATTGAACTTGTTACAGTTATTATTAAAGGCATATCAAACGAAAGCAGAAAGCAACCACCAAGAATCAAGATTACAAAAAAGCAATTTACTAAAGGTGAAATTGAGGAAGAAATTGTATTTGAGATTGATATCCCTATTTCAAAAGGCATAGAAAAGCAACTTGAAGAAAAAATTATAAAGGCGCTTAATAAACCATAACCAGTCACTACAGCGGACCCGGTACAATCTGGCGTGAACTATCTGCAACTTCAATGGCCGGGTCCGCTGAGCTTGGCGTTAACGCTGTCCATAAGGGAACTGAACGTATGGAATCTGTATTGAATGCACTCATCGCAAAACTGCCAGTTCGAGCATTGAGCTTAACAGTTGCGTTTGTCCTAACTTGGATTTCTGGACTTACCATCGCAGGGATAGTTACTCATCGCGCAGTTGAGTTCTTTCCTCCAAAGATTGGTTCAGATCCGATCCTCCAAAAAGAGATGGCGGGTCTTTCGGCAGAAGTTAAGAATCTTGCTGCTACAGAAATGGAATATAGAAAGATTGTCTTCGCGGCTCAGGAAAAGGCAATGGACGATTTGATTGTGCTCAGACGAATCGGCTCGCCCGGGGAAAGTGAAGCCAAGAGCAATATTGAAAAATATGCCGAATTGTTGCGCAGCGAAGATTCCAAGATCAGCACTGCCATTGAAGAGCTAAAACAGAAGGCTGCGTCCATTGAAAAACAGCTCTAACCCTACGCTCAACCGGACCTGCGCGAAAAGCCGCGCAGGCCGGTTAGCTGCACGTTGGGTATCGTGAAAACTCAGACTTGTCTTTATCGTTATTCAACCACCACGAGGGAGGCGAATAAAAATGCAAAGCACACAAATCAAAACCTTACTGCTAATGCGCGGCAACGCCGATCCAAAAGTCGCCGACCTCAAAGCAGCCTTGCACAAAACCTTGGGCAAGGCTACGGCAGCAACCTACCCCGGCTTGTCCAGCGGCAATAAATTCGATGCCGACACAGAGGACGCGTTGCGGGCCTGGCAGGCCAGTATTGGCTTGGTGGCTGACGGTATTGCTGGACCGCGCACTCTGTCCGCCTTGGGCATTTTACCGCCTGCGAAGCTGGATGTAACGGTGGATACCGCCACTGTGAGCAAGCTATTTCCCTTCACCCGCACATCCAGCATCGCCGCTAATCTGCCTTATGTAACGGCGGCGCTGGCGGCTTTCGGCCTGACCAGCAAGGACATGATCTGCGTTGCGCTGGGTACGATACGCGCCGAGACCGAGGGCTTTGTGCCGATTGCCGAATTGCCTTCGCACTTCAACACGCTGCCCGGCCAGGCCGCTTTCAGCGCCTATGAACGCAAGCTGGGCAACAAGAATCCCGGCGATGGGGCGCGCTATCGCGGGCGGGGTTATGTGCAGTTGACTGGCCTCAGCAATTACATCACTTACGGCGGCATCCTCGACATACCGCTGGCAGACAACCCCGAGAGCGCTTGCGCGCCGGAAGTTGCCGCCTGCTTGTTGGCCGCCTTTCTCAACGAGAACAAGATAAAACTGCAAGCCGAGCTCGCGAAGAACGACCTGAAAGCCGTGCGCAAAGTTGTCAATGGTGGTAGCCACGGGCTGGATCGTTTTACCGAAGCATTCAATGCAGGCCAGAAAGTGTGGGCTGTCGCACTGTCGCTGGCCGGTGCAGCACGCAAGGTAGCTCCCGTCGCGGCGCGGCGTGCCGCGCTCAATGTGACGAGCGACCCGAAGGATTTGCGCGACCGCTCATATACGCCGCCGCCAAACTCGCTGCCGCAGATGTACCCGACAAATGACAACATCAAGCATTTCATGGGAGCCTATACCAAAGCCGGTCTCATTCTGGACCAAGGGCAGGAAGGTGCATGCACCGGGTTCGGCTTGGCTTGCGTCATCAACTACCTGCGCTGGCATGCCGCCGGAATGCCAGCAAAACTCGAATCCGTCAGCCCACGTATGCTGTACCACTTCGCCCGCCGCTTCGACGAATACGAGGGTGAAGACTACGATGGCTCAAGCTGCCGGGGCGCGCTCAAGGGCTGGTATTACAACGGGGTATGCGTCAAATCGAAATGGCCTTACGCAACGGGAAGGGACACCCTGCCCAAGCCGGGCTGGGATAGCGATGCCATCGAGCGGACACTGGGCGTGTATTACCGGATAGACCTCCAGACCATCACCGACTTGCAGGTAGCTATTCAGGAAGTCGGCGCGATTTACGTTTCGTCCTATACCCACAAGGGTTGGGATGCGGTAACGACCAGCACCACGCAGCCCGCATCCCATGCTGATCTGCCGGTGATACCCTACGATGGCAAGCCGTCGCGCAAAGGTGGCCACTCATTCGCCCTGGTGGGGTTTAACCGCACCGGCTTCGTGGTGCAGAATTCGTGGGGCAACAACTGGGGCGCGGGCGGATTTGCGGTCATCAGCTATGCGGACTGGCTGGTGCATGCCATGGATGCATGGGTCGCCGCCATGGGCGTGCCGGGGGTGGTATCGGGGCGCCTCACGTCGAGTGGCAGCAAGCATACAGCCGCCGCCGCTGGCGCCGCACACACCAACTGGTGGGACGAAGAAAAGGCCTACCAGCACAGCATCGTGCTGGGCAACAACGGACACGTCAACCACTTCGACAAACTGGACGAAGTAACGCGCACGCTACAGCACCAGGCCTGTGTCATGCCGGGTGAATGGTTCCGGGAAAATCAGCGGCAAAAAAAACGCATCGTCATCTACGCCCACGGCGGCCTCAACAGCGAAGCCAGCGCAATCCAGCGCGCCCAGGCGATGGGGCGATATTTCATGGGCAACGGCTGCTACCCGCTGTTCCTAGTGTGGAAAAGCGGCCTGCTCGAATCCATAGGCGACGTACTGGCGGACAAATTCGAATCCGGCACCGCAGAAAAAGCGGGCGGCATCCGCGACTGGATAAACGACAAAATCACCGACCCCATCGTCGAAAAAACCATCGGACGCCCCTTCGCGCGCCCCCTGTGGACCGAGATGAAAGAAAACGCCGAACTGGCCTCAGAAAGCGGGCGCGGCGGCGACCTGCTCACCGACGCACTGCGCGGGCTGGCCAGCAGTTGGGGCAGTGAATTCGAAGTACACCTCATCGGCCATTCCGCAGGTTCCATCATGTTGGGCAGGCTGCTGAACAACCTCGCGCAAAAAGGCCTGACCGGCCACGTCAAAACGGTACACCTGTACGCCCCAGCCTGCACCGTCGCGTTTGCCAACCGCTACTACGCCCCGCATAAAGAAATCATGAACAACCTTTACATGGACATACTGGCGGATCAAAAAGAGCAAGACGACAACGTGGTGACCATTTACCAGAAATCCCTGCTCTACTTCATCTCCAATGCGTTGGAGGCTGACACGCGACTCCCCATCCTGGGGCTGGCGAATGTCTACGATCAGAAATTCAACGGCTGGGATGGCACCTCATGCACAGCCGAAGCGCTCATCAACTGGCGCACTGCCGTGGAAAACAGCGGTCTGGAAAAGCGCAAAAAAATCCACGACGAAGAAAAATTCATCACCTGCAGAGGAAACGGAGCGGATATACAACAGAAGACCGAAAGCCCATCGCACGGCGGCTTCGACAACAATATCGATGTCATCGGAGAAACGTTGAAGCGGATCGTTGGAGCGGTGGCGCTCGATATGCCGGTTGATGATCTGGTTGGGTTTTAGGGGGTGGTTGAAAAATAGCGGAACTCAGATTGCGCTTATTCGAGTACAAAGGGGACGTACTTAATATTTTCAGTTTTCATGATATACTGCCTTCATGCCTAGACATGCCCGCATAGATATTCCCGGATTGCTTCAGCACGTTATCGTCAGAGGGATCGAGAAGTGCCCCATCTTCCTTGACGATCAAGACCGGGCAAATTTTCTCTCCCGCCTCCGCGTTCTCTTGTCGGAAACCGAAACCGACTGCTACGCCTGGGCCTTGCTCGACAACCACTTTCACCTGTTACTGCAACCGAAACAACGGACACTGGCCGAGATCATGCGGCGCCTGCTGACCGGTTACGCTGTGGTGTTCAATCTGCGCCACCATCGTACCGGACACCTTTTTCAAAACCGCTACAAGTCCATTGTCTGCGATAAAGACCCCTATTTTCTGGAGCTGGTGCGGTACATCCATCTGAACCCAGTACGGGCGGGAATTGTCGGAGATCTTGAGACGCTGGCGGCTTACCCTTGGTGCGGGCATTGCGAACTGCTCGGACGAGCATCCATGCCGATGATTCAAGTGGATGAGGTTTTGCCGCTCTTTGCAAGGCAGCGCAAGGCCGCACGGCAAAAATACGAATCTTTTATTGCCGATGGGTTCCATGACCACTCCATGACCAAGCTCTCAAGCGGCGGAAGACGATCGAGCAGGGCCCTGGACCCGTCCATTGCCGAAGATGCGATGTTTGACGACAGGATCCTTGGAGGAGGGCATTTTGTCGAGCAAGTGCTGAACACGTCCAGCATCGTGCAGAACAATCACCGTATGCCGCTCACCGAACTGGTGCAGCGAGTGGCCACCTCTTTGCAGATCGCGCCGGCTACTTTGAGCGCCCCAAGCAAGGAACGGAACATTGTCCGCGCCAAAGCCATAATCAGCCACATAGCGGTCAGAAAGTTGGGGATCAAAGGGCTGGATGTCGCCGCCACGCTGGGCTATAGTTCGACAGCGGTGACCCAGGCGGCAAAAAGAGGTGAGGCGCTTCTGGCTGCGGAGAGAGATCTGGGAAAGATGTTGGGGGATATCACAAAACTTTAAATATCAGGAGCGTTCCGTTTTTAATCCGGTCTCCCTTTGCTCTCCATCGAACACAACTCAAGATTAAGCGCCTCAACAGAGAGCAAAATTTCCCGAAACGAGATACCAAGAGAGGCAAGCAACAGGAATAAACTGATCGCGAACACGATCTTGCCGGCAAACTGCCAGCCAAAAAAAAGAAACAGCATACAGACCACGCAACTAAAAAGTCCTGCAACCCCACAGGCCTGCATATTTCTGATCAGCATCACCCGCCGACGCAGACTCTTGATCTGAGAGAGTAAGATAGCATCAGGATTTACCTGATACCGATCATGCAGGTTGCGGATCCGCGAACCAAGGGCCAGAAAGCGATTGGTATAGGCGATAAGAAGAAAGGTCACGGCCGGAAAAAGCAGGGCTGGTGTGGTAAAAGTGATATCCATGGCTAAATTTGCTCCGGTAAGTCCCGTCTGTTGCTAAGATTCAGGGCATGTTGACGGATGTCGTAACTGTACAATCCACCCCCCTGTTTGACACAGAAAGACAATACGTTATCTATCAAAAAATCAAATATTTACCCTGGTTCAGGGCTGGGAGCAAGAAATTTATCACCAACGCAGTTTGTTCTCTCAATTTCCTTGACGTCCGCGCCATTAGGGGTATAGTAAATTTCGCATCGAATTATATTCCCCCAGTTCAATCAAGTTTTGACTTGACTGGAAACAACAATTTCTCCCTTTTCTAAAAGTGAACATCATGAAAAAAAAGACCCTGCATACCCTTCTCTTTCTGACTCTCATTGGCTCACTCACCCTTGTTTCCGGAGGTTGCAGTAAAAAAGAAGTCACCCCCCCAACATCAGGAGGAGCTGCAGGTGGCAATACTGTGAACTATCCAGACGCAACCGGCAGCGCCAGTGGCACGCTGGATGACTCCACCAATCAGAAAAACGGCAGCTTTGGTCAAGGCGAGCAAAGCGATGACTATAAACGCCAGCATGGCCGCTCTTCTGCCCAGTTTCAACCAATCTACTTTGATTTTGACCAGTCAAGTATCCGCAAAGATATGGCCCAGAATCTGGTGGCCAATGCCAAATACATGAAATCATCATCAGAGTCCATCGTTATTGAAGGCAACTGCGATGCCCGGGGCACCAATGAGTACAACCTGGCCCTTGGTGAAAGACGGGCAATCAACGCCAAAAAATACATGGTGGATCTTGGCGTGAACGCTTCACGAATCCGCACCGTCAGCTATGGCGAGGAAAGACCACTCTTTGAAGGATCAGATGAATCAAGTTATCAATACAACAGACGCGATGACTTTGTTATTGAATAATTTTTTCTCTTCTTGATATAAAAAAAGGGCCGATACTCAAAATAGTATCGGCCCTTTTTTATTGTTTTTATCCTTACGACTGACACAAATTCAAGTTCTTTTTGCCTGAACAACCTCCAGCATCTTTGTGCATACCCCGTCAATATCAAGAGAGGTGGTATCAATACTGAGCGCATCATCAGCCTTTTGCAACGGGGCTAATGTCCGCTCCTGATCATCGCGGTCACGTTTGGTAATCATGGCCAGCAACTCCTGGGCGTCAACCTCCTGACCGGCAGATCGAAGTTGCGCCACTCGTCTGCGGGCCCGTTCTCCAAGATCTGCTTCCAGATAAAACTTCCAACGGGCATCAGGAAAAACCACGGTGCCAGTATCTCTTCCTTCGGCAACGATCTTTCCCTTGTGGCCAAGAACCTGCTGCATCTCGGTCAACCTCTTTCTCACCACCGGAATTGCCGACACCCTCGAGGCCAGCATCCCTGCCTCAGGGGTGCGAATCGCGCTGCTCACATCCTGGCCGTTGACCACAACCCCCACATCACCATCTTCCTGTTTGGCCGGCAACAACTGTAAATCCAACCCGGCAAGGGTAGAAGCCACCGCCTGCTCATCAGTCAGGTCTATCTGCAATTGCTGGAGACATAATCCCACCGCCCGATACATGGCGCCCGTATCCAGATAGGTATAGCCAAGGGCCGCTGCTACCTTTCGACTCAAGGTCGATTTCCCTACCCCAGATGGTCCATCAATCGTAACAATCTCCCGCTTTTCCGGCAAATCCTCAGACATAGGAAAGCTCATGCAGACACACGGACAACGCGGCCAGAAAGCGATTATTTTCCTCTTCACTGCCCACGGTAATACGCACCATATCGGTATAACCATAGGGTTTCATCGAGCGAATAATAACCCCTTTGTAGAGCATGGCCTCATACAGTGCCGTGGCATCACCCTGCACATCAATCAGAAAAAAATTAGTCTGCGATGGATAACTTTTACATCCCAGTTTCTCCACTTCACTCTGCAGATACCGCAACCCTTCACGGGTTCGCCGCAGGGTTTGCTGATAAAACTCTTCGTCCTCAAGAGCGGCGAGGGCGCCAATCTGAGCCAGTTGATTCACATTAAAAGGCTGCCGCACCTTATGCAGATTCTCCGCCACCTGGGACGGCATCAAACCATAGCCGATGCGCAACCCGGCCAGGCCGTATGCCTTGGAAAAAGTACGCAGAGACACCACCCCGCACCGCCCCTTGGTGTTACGGACCAGAGAAAAGATATCGACCTGAAGGTCACTGTCCATAAAATCCACATAGGCCTCATCAAGCACCACCAACACTGATTCCGGAACCTTGCTGAGAAAGGCATACAGGTCGGTAGGTTTAATCGGACTACCAGTGGGATTATTGGGATTATCAAGAAAAATCAGTCGTGTCCTGTCGGTAACGGTAGCCCGAATCGTGGCCAGATCATGATGCATCCTGGTCAAAGGGATAACACTATTCACTCCGCCCCGGACCTGGACAATCTTTTGATACATGAGAAACGAGGGATGGCTGGTAATAACCTCATCCCCTGTCTGGACATAGGCCTTGACCAACATCTCAATAATCTCATTGGAACCATTGCCCAGCACAATTTCTTCGGGGGCAAATCCAAGTTTTTCGGCCAAGGCATGGACCAGACGGTAACAACTCCCATCAGGATAACGATGCAGGTTGTCCAGCGCCCCACGGATGGCCTGAATAGCCTTGGGGGAGGGCCCCCAGGGATTTTCATTGGAGGCCATCTTGATAGAGCCACTGACTCCATACTCCCTTTCCAGTTCCTCTAAGGGTTTACCTGGTGGATAAGGAACTATAGATGCAATATTATCAGGTACCTGGATCTTCATCCCCACCTCTTCACAATTCGATTTAACAATCTTGATTAATTATGCCGTTACGCAATTCCAGGCCGTTGTGGCGGCAGGTTCAACCCTTGTTCCAGGTTATAAGCAACCTTAAACAAAGAATCTTCCCTGAAATGAGCCCCTTGGAGCTGAATGCCAATGGGCAATCCATCTCGACTAAAACCGCCAGGCACCGAGATACCTGGAATTCCCGCCAGATTAGCAGAGATAGTCAACACGTCCGAAAGGTACATGGCCAAAGGGTTCTCGGCCTTCTCTCCCAACTTCCAGGCCGGAGTAGGAACAACAGGGGAAATCAGGACATCGCACTGCTCAAAAGCGCGATTAAAATCACCCAGAATCAGGGTACGAACCTGGGAGGCCTTTTTATAATATGCATCATAATACCCGGCAGACAGGGCATAGGTGCCAATCAGGATCCGCCGTTTCACCTCGGCGCCAAACCCCTGTGAACGGGTCTCCTTGTACATCTCCATGAGGGTCTTCACTTCCAGGTCTCGAAAGCCATAAGAAACACCGTCATAGCGCGCCAGATTGGAGCTTGCCTCAGCCGTGGCAATCAGATAATAAACAGCGACACAATAATCTGTACGCGGCAGCGATACCTCAATAATCTCCGCCCCTGCATCCCTGAGCACGTCAATGCCGTGGGTCACAACCGCCCGAACCTCCGGATCTAACCCCTCGCCAAAATATTCCCTGGGTACCCCCACCCGCATCCCTTGCAGACCTTTGGTAAGAGAGGAGCTGAAATCAGGTACCTCCTGCCTGACCGATGTCGAATCCTTGGGATCATAGCCGCTGATGGCATTCATCATCAAGGCGCAATCAGTGACATCACGGGTGAGAGGACCAATCTGATCCAGGGAAGAGGCAAAGGCCACCAGACCATAGCGCGAAACCAGACCATAGGTTGGTTTAATCCCTACAATACCGCAAAGAGAGGCTGGCTGGCGAATGGAGCCGCCAGTATCCGAACCAAGGGAACCTGGACATTCCAGGGCCGCAACCGATGCGGCAGAACCACCGGAAGACCCCCCACTCACAAATCCCAGTTTCCACGGATTTTCAGGGACCCGAAAGGCACAATTCTCCGAGGTTGACCCCATGGCAAATTCATCCATGGCTACCTTGCCAAGAATAACCGCACCTTGCCCCTTCAGCTTTTCGACAACAGTTGCATCGTAAGGAGGGACAAAATGTTCGAGCATCCGGGAACCACAGGTGGTAACAATCCCTTTGGTGCAGAGCAAATCTTTTATGGAGAGTGGAATACCACATAAGGGCTGCGCATCGCCACGAGCCCGAATCATATCCGCCTCGTCGGCCTGGGCCAGGGCCAGTTCCGGAGTAACTACCAGAAAGGCCTTAACCTTATCATCAACGGCCTTGGTACGTTCAAGACAACTTTGGGTTAATTCACGGGACGAGAGGCTTCCTGCGGCCAATTGCCCGCTTGCCTGGGCAATGGTTAATTCATACGGATTCATCAATACCTCAAAAAATAATCGCTCTCAATAAAAACAGTTTAGGAGCCGTTACGAAATAACTTGTCTCTTTATGACTGTTTCGTTACGGCTCCTTATGCCGTTTTCGCCATTAAGATGTCCATGTTATTTCTTTACAACGGCTTGTCTCCGGATGACCTTTAAATAATTCTCGGCACCACAAACGCCTCTCCATTCTGGCAAGGACCATTCGCCAAGGCCTCTTGCCTGGTCAGCGATTCAGTCACCCGGTCTTCACGAAAGGCATTGGAAACAGAAAAAGCATGGGTCATTGCTTGTACCCCAGTGGTATCAAGCTCATCCAGTTTGGCCACATAGGAAAGAATGGTATCCAGTTGACCAGTCATGGTATCCAGCTCCTGTACACTCAGATTCAACCGGGCCAAATGTGCCACCCTCTCGACTTCTTCTTTTGTTATCTTCATTCCCTTTCAACCTGACATCTTGATATTATAACGATACATTGTAGGTGAGCACAAAATCTTGAATAGCATGGGAGAAAACATCCACAGTTTTTTTATCAAATTCAGAACCAGAATGTAGTTGCAGTTCACAGAGGGCCTCTTCCATATTCAAGTTCCGACGATAATTGCGCTTGGAAGTCATGGCATCATAACTATCCACCACTATAAGAATCTTGGTCAACTGATCCAGATCTTCACCCTTCAGGCCATCCGGATATCCTTTTCCATCCATCCGCTCATGATGGTGCTTGATAATAAACTGCTCCCGCTCCATGAACCCCAATGGTTGAATAATATTAGCGCCGATAACCGGATGTTTTCTGATCAGTATCCACTCGTCATCGGTTAATTTCCCCGGCTTCTGAATACAGGAAAGATCTATCACCAGTTTGCCGATATCGTGAAACTGGGCAGCCCTCCGCAACACCAGCAGTTCTTTTTCCGGTAAATCCATAGCAAGACCAAGCATTAATGCATACTCTGTCACTCGCATGGTATGACCGGCAGTATAGAAATCCTTCTCCTCCATGGCGTTCTGAAGACTACTCATCAACTGGACCGTTGCATTCTCCAGACTATGACTATACGTGAGCAAAAGCCTGTTTGTCTCTTCCAGCTCTTTGGTCTTGCTCTGAACCTCCTGTTCCAAGGAAATTTTATATTGTCTTTCCCGAAGAATAAATGATCTTTTTTCTATGGCACGTCGGATTTTGACATTAAAGATATCAAGATCTTCAATGGGTTTCGTTAAAAAATCATATCCTCCAAGATTAATCGCTTGCACCACATATTCCATGGAACCAGCACCAGTCAGAAACAAGACCGGGATATCATACTGACGAGAGTTCAAGACCTGAATGGTTTCAAAACCACCCATACCCGGCATATTAATGTCGAGAATGACCACATCATAGGAATCATCAATCAATTCAAGAACGTCTCTGCCATCGGTAACAGTGTTTACTATATGACCAAACATCTCCAGTACCGTAGATACAGTGGTCCGAACCGTGACGTCATCATCTGCGAGTAATATTTTTGCCTTTTTTCCTTCCACACCAATTTCCTTTTGAAGGTTTCACTAAAATTCAATACACAAAAACATCCTATAAAGCTTACATTTTCCAATATTTTTTTGCAACCTCCCATGCTTGGAGAATAGCCGGGTGCGATGATTTTTTCCGGCTCAGATACATGGCGGTATCATCATCCAAATTAGTTGAATACCCTGTATCAAGCACACGACCACACAACTCCCCAAGAACAGCCAGAATACCATCCCGCTGCCCGTTAAGATTATATCCTCCCTCCAGAGTAACCAGCAAACGCCCGTCACAAACCTCTTCAGCCAACCGGACTAGGGTTCTGGTTAGATAGGCAAATCCTGGCGCAGTCACCTCCATAGCCCCGAGGGGATCACCTCGATAAATGTCAAATCCGGCAGAAACAAGAATGAGTTGCGGTTTATATTCATGGCCAATGGGAGTGACCAGATCATCAAAGATAGTGGCATAATCCACATCACCTTGATATCCAGGCAAAGGAATATTTATTGTAAATCCCACTCCTTTCCCTCGGCCGGTTTCCTTCAACGAACCAGTTCCAGGATAATAAGGATACTGATGCATGGAGAGATAGAGAACTTTTTCGCTCTCATAAAACGAATGCTGGGTTCCATTGCCATGATGCAAATCCCAATCTACAATCATCACTCGCTCGAGACCCAGTACCTGTATGGCATAATGGGCGGCAATGGCCACATTGTTAAACAGACAAAACCCCATGGACTGATTTCTTTCCGCATGATGACCAGGGGGACGCACCAGGGCAAAACCATTATCAATCTCACCAGCCATTAACAGATCAACCCCTTTAATCAGGGCACCCACCGCCAGACAGGCAGCGGCATAGGAATCCGGTGAGGTATGAGTGTCAGGGTCAAGGGTATCAAAGATCTTGCCGGCGGTCTCAGAAACCCTGGCAATAAGGGCTTCTGAATGATTCAAACCGATAACTGCATGGGAAGCCGGGTTAAATTGCGGTTCCAAAAAACAGCCAGATAACACCTTGCCATCAAGAATTTTATAAATACCCTTTAATCGCTCCGGCGACTCCACATGATCAAAACCAGGGTCGTGATCTAAAAAAAGAGGATCTCTGAACACTGCTGTTTTTCGCATATCCCTCCTGCCGATATAAAATTCTTAGAAGCCGCAAAATAACGGGTATTTCTTGACATTTCGTTGCAACGGCCTATCGGATCCCGTGAATTATTCTTTTTTCAGTAATAATCAAATCAAGTAGCTCATCATGGGCCCGTAAAGCCAATCTGTCAACTACCTGAAAATCAAAGGCCAGCCCAATGCGTTTGGCTTTGGGCGCATCACAGGCCATAAAACGGTCATAATACCCGCCACCATAACCCCATCTTCCACCCCGCTCATCAAAAACAGATCCAGGTAGAATAATCGTCTCTATCTCACCACTGGCTACCATGTGACTTTTTCTGATCTCCAATCGTGGTTCCGGTATAGAACAATAACCTGGTACAAGATCTTTTTCCACATCAGTAATTACCACCGGAAGCAATCTCTTCTCCTTGACTAAAGTGAGAGGAACCACCACCCGCTTACCCCGCTTGAGAAGTTCGGCAATCAGGATATGAGTCTCGACCTCGGAACGAAAATCAACATAAATAAAAAGAGTTTCACTGTTTGTAATCTCTTCAAGAAGGAGAATTTTTTGGGTAATCTCCCAACTCATGGATTGACGTTCCAGAAGATGCAGATCATCACGAGCAACAAGGGTTGTTTTTCGTAAAAGAGAAGAATCGTACAAGAATACACCTTCGTTAAAAAAAAATCGCAACCCCTGTATCCACAAGAGTTGCGATTAAATGGACCCGCCTTATGACAACAACATTATCACATGGGAACAATCAGCTTATTGGTGTCCTCATTCCAGGTTACCACCAAATACCAGATCATCATAATGGCAGCGATAAAAAACAAGGTACCGCCATACCCCATAACATTTGGCAAATATACTTTAGAACCAAGAACACCTTTACCCTCAAAATCACCAGCCTTAAACCAGGCCGTCATAATCGAATTGGAAATAGCGAAGAAAGGAACAACCATCATTAACTTTACCTGTCCTTCCCCTACACGCCACAAGGTACCTGAACCACAGCCACCAGCAAGCATAGCACCCAGACCAAAGATAAAACCACCAACAATCGAACCCCAACCAAAGGTTCCCCGTACATAATTATCAGGATCAAGAACCGCAACACCTTCAGCCCGAAGAGGAACAGAATATTTCAAAACAGCCGCACCTATAGCCACGATCAGAATAGAGAGGGCTACAGATTTGGCAAGGGTACAATCTCCAGTCATGTGTGGTTCGCGAAACCCCTGGACCATACACCAACGACCACGATGCATTACATATCCCAATGCGGCAGCAATAACAATAACCCCACTCAATGTCGCTATCTTCGCGTTCGTATTGCCAGCAAAACTGTATGCTCCCCAGATAACACCAACCATAGCCGCCACACCAAGCAAATAAATAAGTACCGTAGGCAACTCTATTGTGGCAGAACCACCATCACCCCAGGTTATATACTCCATTTCCATATACAGGAGCTTCAAACCTAAAATAACTCCTGCTACCAGACCTATCCACATGGTAAAACCGTTGGCCGCAAGATTACCAATGGCATTGTACATACCACCAACATTGCAACCGCCAGCTAAAGCAGATCCAACCCCCATAAACATTCCGGCAATGACAGCCTTGACCATCTCCCGATACGGAGGAATGCGAAAAGCAAAATCTTTTCCAAGACAGGCAGAAATAAAGGCACCAGCTACAAAACCAATACCAATAATAGACCCGGAATCCTGTAAAACAGATTTAGGGGCTGCTCCATAATAACTAAAGATACCGGAACTTGATCCCGTAAGACTGGTTATTCCATACATAATCCAGTCACCCCAATTTCTAACAGCCCCCACTGCCCCCCAAGGTCGCCACCACGCCATAATCATAACGGAAAAGAAGGCAACCAAAACACCGGTTACCGTGGCATTCCACTCTGACTGACACAGGGTTTTGTAAAGCTCTTTAACCTTACCACCCATCACATTTTCCTCACTCATATCCCCCCCTTTTATCAAAAAATCACTTAAAACACTGTTTACCTTAAAACAAAATTTTCTTTACCCTTGCAGACAACTTTTGTCAAGCTCACAAGAGGGAAGGGATTTTTATTTTTATCTGTTGATATGATCATATTTTTTATAAAAACAGAACGTTACAAGCATTAACAAGCCTTGAATAGTCATTCATTTTGCCCTTGACAGATAGGGTTTGCTAAAGTATAGGTCACATTTGTTGATTTATTCATTATTCAGGTTATTAATGACCCTGAATATGTATTTTTTATTTCAGGTATAAAAAATTTATACCTACTTACAATATTTTTTATAGGAGGAAAACAGAATGAGTGATTTCAAGGTTGCCGCAGACGGATTGGCAGTAGCAGCTACGCTTGACGCAAAAGGATTGAGTTGCCCAATGCCTCTTCTTCGTACCAAAAAAGAGATTGGAAAAATTAAATCTGGTGAAATATTGCAAATTGACGGTACCGATCCCGGTTCCCGTAACGATATTCCAGGCTGGTGTGCCCGTGGAGGACATGAGTATCTGGGCGAAAAGGAGCAGTCTGGTTATATCAGCTTCTTTGTAAAAAAAGGTTGATCTTTTCCATTTTTGCATTTTTCCTAACGGAGGATAGAACCAATGTCTGCTGACCCAAATAAACTTGCTATTTTTGTAACCTCACCGCAAAATATGCGGCACGTCATAGGTCTTGCCAATGCCGCTGAAAAGGCTGGAAAGAAACCTATGGTTTTCTTTACCTATAAATCTATTCATCTTACGAAGGATCCGCGCTTTAAAGTTTTGGCTGATAAGTGCGGCGCAGACAATATAGCTATTTGTGCTGATAGTTATACTTGTGAAGGATATGATTATATAGCTGATGTTCCTGCTGGATTGTCAGCTAGTCAAATGAGAACTCAGGCTTTCCATGGCGCTCTGCTTGACGAGTGCGGCAAGTACATCGTTTTATAAGGAGTGTAAAAATGGAATCATTAAAAGTATATATTCTGGTTGCAAACCGTATGTACACTGACGGTATTCGCTCTGGTCTGGGATTGGCAGTTGAAAATCATTATGCCTTTCCAGTTATAATGAACGGAGAGTTTCCTTCTTTTTCTACCTACATGAGCGAGAATATTGCATGGGTAAAAGACATGGAGGGCCAGGTTTACTCCTGTGGAGCTCCAGCCCCTGATGCTTGTGTGGATGAAGACGGTGATAAACTGATTGCTGAAATTACTCTGGAAGAGTTGGGAGAAGCTATGCGGGATGCTGATTTTATTATTCCCTATGGCCTGTCTAAACAAACCAATGAGCCACCACCTGCATGTGCTGAATAACTAAAGGAGTTCTATAATGAAAATTTTACAAGTATATCGTTCAGAACCCAATAACGATGTAAAAACATTAGTTGGAATATTAAACAGAGACCGTGATGCAGATGAATTTAATCTGAATGTTGAAAATCCAGACTATGATATGTTAGTTTCTAAAATATTTGCTGCTGATAAGACTGTTTGTTGGTGGTAATTTTAGAAATATTTTTATAAGTTTAAAAAAAGCCCTCTATCTTGAATATAAGATAGAGGGCTTTTTTTATCATTAACTGTAACACAAGCAACGCATAACCGTATCATGAAAAAAAGGTCTGAATTTTTTAATTAACTCATTTTGTTTACTCGGATGGACCCTGTTTGTTAACAAAACAATAATAAGTTCTTTTTGCGGATCGATCCAGAAAGATGTCCCGGTAAAACCAAGATGACCAAAACTGGATGCTGAAAAAAATTGGCCACTACTTGATCCTGTTACAGATGGTGTATCAAAACCAGATGTCCAACCAAAGCTTCCCTCTTTTGTTACAGCCTTTCTTAAGTTTTCGTTTCCATAAAATGAATAGTTGCTTCTTCCTTTAACCTGGGAAAGTAAATGTTCACACCATTGAACCACACCCTCTATTGTTCCAAAAAGACCAGCATGACCAGCAACCCCACCCAACGATCGGCAATTATCATCATGAACCACACCTGAAAGCATTTTTCCTGTCCATGGACATGTTTCTGTTGCAGCATAAAAAAGACCTTCTCTTTTTTCTTTTTGTGCGAAAATAAGTTTATTTTGTAAAAGAAGGGGTTTGTATATTTTTTCTTTTACATATTCATCAAGACTTTTCCCTGATATTTTTTCAACAATAAATCCCAACAACATAAAACCTAAATCACTATATACAAAATCAGTTCCTGGCAGATACATTAATTTTTCTTGTAATATCCAGGTAAATAATTTTTTTTTTCTCTCTGTCTGTTTTAATAATTGTTTATAATACTCA
This sequence comes from uncultured Desulfobulbaceae bacterium, assembly GCA_903887485.1. Taxonomy (GTDB): domain Bacteria; phylum Desulfobacterota; class Desulfobulbia; order Desulfobulbales; family Desulfocapsaceae; genus UBA2270. The sequence goes on from CAISPV010000025.1 coordinate 49,345, forward strand.
TTATGGGCAGGCAAACCTGAACAATGTGACATTAACTGTTTTATTGTTATTTGAGCTTTATCTTTTGGAATTTCATCTTTAAAAATTTTAGCCAGATTTAAATTCCATGATAATTTTTTTTCTTCCATTAAAGACAATAAAGCTGGAACTGTAGTCAGTGCTTTTGTTAATGAAGCAAGATCAAAAAAAGTATCTTCAGTAAGTTTAATCGTCTCTGGACAAGTTTGAGCTAAACCATAATAATATATATTTCTATCATAATTATTTCCATTCCATAGAGAAATTCCTACCGTTGCTCCAGGAAACACTTTTTTATCTAATGCGTATGAAAAAATTGTATAAAGTCTTTGACTTAAACTTGTTTTTTTAAAAAACATCA
>CAISPV010000026.1 GCA_903887485.1 uncultured Desulfobulbaceae bacterium
CAGCACGGCAGTTTATGCCCGCATGACCCTTGATCCCGTTCGGGAAGCCATGGAAAAGGCAGTTGCCTTGATGAAGACACCAGTGGAAAAGAAGGTTGTGAATATCAAAAAGGGATAGACTTCACCCTTGAATCTATACATGAAAAAGGTATAATAAGCTCATGCAATGGAACGTGTCACTGAAAGGGCAAGCAGAGAAACAGGCGTTGAAACTGCCCAGCAAGGTGCTTGATGCGCTCATGGCCCTTATGGTGGATATACGCAATCAAGGCCCTGTTCGTGGCAACTGGCTAAATTATTCCAAGCTGACAGGGAACCGCCACCACTGCCACCTGAAAAGAGGAAAGCCCTCTTACGTTGCCGTGTGGACTGAGGACAAGAAGACTATTACCGTGGAGATTATTTATGCAGGCACTCACGAAAAAGCCCCGTACTGATAACGGGCTGGTTACGCTTCATTTCAAGGTGCGGCCAGAGAATGCAGAGCGTATCAAGCGATATGTGGCCAAGATTGAACCGGAACAGAATGACGAAACAGTCATTACCCTGGAAGACTTTTTCAACAAACACTTTCCGGGCCAGACTGAAGGGGCGGTCTATCTCCGCGGCATTCGTACCAGGGAAAACTTGAGCCAGACCAGACTTGCAGAATTGACCGGCATTCCACAACGGCATATTTCTGAAATGGAGAATGGCAAGCGGCCTATCGGCAAGGAGCGGGCAAAGCTGCTGGCTGAAGCATTGAATGCAGACTACCGGGCGTTTCTGTAATCTCTTTTCAAGTTGGACAGGAGACAGGGGCCATGAAGCGAGATATTGGGCGGGAGTTGCTTGATGGTATGAGGCAATCAAGGCGGGTGAGGGTATTCCAGCCGTTATACTGAACCCTGAGCTGGAGACAAACCCAGGCGGCGTGTACCTCCGAGGCATTCGTTACCGTGAAGGTCTTACGCAAGATCAGCTTGCGGCACATACCGGCATTCACCGGCGGCACCTGTCCGAAATGGAAAACGGCAAGCGGCCCATTGGCAAGGAAAACGCCAAGAAGCTGGCCAAGGTACTGAACGCTGACTATCGGTTGTTTCTGTAATCTCTAATTTGGAGACAGATAGAGCCCGACAATCTTGGTGTCATTTTTTAGAAAAATCCTGAAGTGGGCGCTGTTTATTTTTTGCATTAACAGCCTGACTTTACGAGGTCTTTGTCGTGCCCTGGTGAGCAGTATCTCTAAGGTGCTACACAATATGTCGAGATACACACTTGACTTGCTTCACCCTTGGTTATATAATTATTTGCATACGAAGAAGCGGTCAACCATGCCACCTTGGAAAGAAGGTACGGATAATGGTTCGATTTTTGGGTAATGTTTTATTGAATAATTATTTCACAAAAGTTTTTTAAATTAGTTCAACATCGGTAAACCAACCACCTGCCATCGTTTCAGAATGGCAGGTACGGTCATGGCCCGACAACGGAAAAGCAGAACACTTGCTATCCATTGTCGGGCCTTTTTTTTTGTTTTTTTTCTGCCTTATGAAATAACTCGTGAGGCCAGGTAACTAATCAACAAAAGGAGCTATTATGAATCAAAGTAAGACACCAACACTACACGGGGCCTCTGTTCAGGCGTTAGTGATAGATGATCTTCAAGCGGCAGAGCTGATTGGGATGAGCGTTTTCACATTGAGAAAATGGCGCACTACTGGACATGGCCCAGCTTATATCAAGTGCGGGAAGTCTGTGAAGTATCGCCTGTCCGATCTGGAAGCTTACATTGAAAAGCAGATGGTGGCCCGGTAATGACCGCCAATGACAAAGCCCCAGTATCCGATCTGGCCGATCATATGGATAAAGAGGCTTCACAATCACAAAGTCATAATACCACACCCGACAAGCCAGTGCAACCAAGGGCTCGTCTCATCATGGTTATTGAACATGACCCCGGCCAGAAAGTTAAGGAAACCGCACTTATCCGTATTATGCGAGAAAGGGGCCACCAGATTACTTCCGTTGAGAGGTGCGGCCATGATTGACCTGAAAAGCCTTGTAATATCTGCATGTGAAATTGCCGTTACAAAATTACAAATCAAGAAAAACGATTGTAACATGTTGATATATAACGTCTTTGCTTGTAATAAATTTGTAATTTCTGCCCATTACAAGTCGATTACAAAAGTACAAACAGGAGGTCAATATTATGTCTATTGATGATCTGAGAGAATGCCTTCTGAAAAGTGAATTCGCTACGAATAAGACTACTGTCCACGGTGGCTTTATAAACAATCTCATTTGTCCTGAGTGCGGGAAATCAGACGCATATGCTTATGCGAATGCGCCATGGTCTATCGTTTGTAATAGGCAAAACAAGTGCGGAGCCAGAACGAAGACCGCAACATTATTTAATCTGGGCGCACAAGTTGAAACCAAATATCCAGCCACAGAAGAAGACAAGCATCGACCGGCAAAGACTTTTCTTGAACTCCGAGGCATTCCTGCTGAAAGCATAGACAAGTGCGGCTGTGAATACCACTCCAGCACAAGAAAAGGATGCGGCGGCGGCGTCATGTTTCCAGTTGGGAAGGATGACAAGGGTAACAATCTTTATAATGGACGTCTGTTTAATCCGCCTATTGGCGAAGGGAAAACGCACAATGTTGGAGCAGTTGCCGGGCACCATTGGCAGATGCCGGACATGATCTACGATCCCGAAAAGCCGACCTATGTTACTGAGGGAATCATTGACGCCTTGTCTTTGATTGTCATGGGCTTTCAGGCGATTGCTGTTCTTGGCGCTGGCTATGATCCTGCACGGTTTAACCTGGCAGCATTTGGGAATCTTGTCTTTGCCTTTGATAACGATAAGGCTGGCGGCAACTTTACGAAAAAATGGATGGAACACTACCAGAGTGAGTCAAAGGAAGGAGGGTCTACCCATGACTAAGATTTCAGCTATCATGCCGCTTGATGGCGACTGGAACGATCTTCTTCTGCGTTCAGCCAGTTCTGAAAAGGCGGCTGAGCAATTTAACAAAAATCTTGAACGCTATCGTCTTCAGGCACGGTTGGCGCTGGCAGAAACCGCACAAATTTATGCCTCAATTTATGTTGCTGGAAACAGCGGCTTTGCTCCTGGGCTGTTTTCCTTTCAAGGTCAATATTTCTGGAGCTGGGTTAAAAAATCATCGGATGAAGAAACGCCACCTGAGATTTTTATCGAGCGAGCAAGCAATTTTACGATATCGGTTGAGCACTATCAGCGATCAGATGCAGATGAAGAGTTACCGGTATTTTTGTATCGGCTGAAGGTCATGCCCAAGCAAGGAAAGCCGGTTTATATCACGGCCAGTGGCAACGATCTTAAATCAGCTGACGGTCTTACCGGTCTATTTCTGCGTCATGGAAAAACGCATTGGTGCGGCAAGCAGGATGCGGCAAAGGCCTTTGCTGAGATGATTGTCGAGAGCAAGGCCCCTGTAGTCAGACAAGCAGAGTTCACCGGCTATGACCACAAAACCGGTTTTTATATCCTGAAAGATTTTGCCATTGATAAAAAAGGTGGGAAGGTAGCACCTGATAAAAACGGTTTTTATTCTGTTGGTCATGGTGAATATTTACGGCCAGCACTGATTGAAACGATAAACCCCGGAACTGGCGACTTCCCTAAGCTGTACAGGTTATTACTTACGGCATGGGGGGATAATGCGGCGGTGGCAGTGGCGTTTCTGACCGCCTCCCTGTTTGTTAATCAGGTTAAAAAGACCACTAAGTTTTTCCCTTTTTTAAGCATGTGGGGAGACACGCAAGTTGGAAAATCCCGGTTGACGATAATCTTGAACGCCATGCAGTGCTTGGATGAAGAAGGGCTTCCCATGAGTGGAGCCAATACCAAAAAAGGCGAACTGCGAACTCTGGCACAAGTATCTGGGCACATGAAGGCACTTATTGAGGGCAACAACAAGGACAAGGCCAAGTTTGATTTTGAATCAATCCTTCCTCTATATAATTATGGGAATGCGCTTCAAACCAGAGCGCAGACAACCAACGATAACAGAATTAACAAACTCCCTTTTCATGCGACATTGGCCTTTGTTCAGAACCGGGAACCATTCACCAGCAGGGCGGCAAAGGAGCGGGTTATCAGCCTGGAATTTTTACTTGCCGGCTTGAGTGAATCAACCAAGGCGGCCTTTGATGCACTGGTAGCAATTTCCATGCGGGAGCTGGCTGGATTTTATCCGGCTGTAATGGCTGGCCGGTCTTTTTTTGGAACCAACTGGAAAGACTTTTTTGAGAGATCAAAAGATGACCTGAAAGGAGATATCCCAGATAACCGCATCAATGAGAATCATGCTTTGATCCTGGCATTTCATCGGTTGCTCTGCCAGCATTTTAAGATTGAGCATGACTTGTTGCCCTTTGTTGCCAGCATCGGCAAGGCAAAGATGAAATCAGCACAGAAGCGACTGGAAACAGTTGCCGACCATTTTTTCAACATACTTCAAAATCTGCCGGATGAGATTACGGGGGCTGACGGTTCTGACAATACTACCAAGAATAGCTTCTGGGAGATCAAAGGAAAACAACTTTTTATCAATCGCGTCATGGCTGAGAAGACTATCAGAGAGGCAGGCTTCTCGCTTGATTACCCTGAGAAGTTGGGGAATTCTTTGCAAGAACATCCTGCGTTTGTCGAAAGTAAGACGCATAGATTCCCTGGATTAAAAGACAAGCCGGTTAGCGGTATGATCTTTAATTTTGACCGGTTGTTTGAATAGTTGCTGTTACAAATATTACAACTCGTTACAGCTTTTATTACAAAATAATTATTATAATATTATATAGTTATATTACATTTATATGGGTTGTAACTTTGTAATCGTCTTTTGTAAGGAGCCCTATGAATTTTATTGAAGCAGCAAAAAGAGCCCGTGGCGGATCAGGTATCATTCCAGTCTTTGAAGAACTGGTTTTACCCCGAACAGGAATGGGCCCGGCACCCGAACCCCAAAAAGGGGGCGGCGATTCACCACTCCCTTTATCTAAAGAAAGTATCGTTTCCTGCTTTACCTGTCACCATTACGACGGGAAAGGCCCCGCATGGCCCGGTATGTGTCGATACTTTGAAACAATCGGCGAGCAGGCCAAGGAGATTGATTTTAACATTGTTGACCCTGTGCACGGTTGCAAGTGTCACCAGGTGAATCCTCTTTATCTTGTGGCGGAAAGTAAGCGCATTAAACTTCATGGTGATGACCCCGGCTGGATATCGCTTGACCCTTTACGTCAATCTGTAAAGAGAGAGACCACCAGAAAGAAGCCTTCACCCGTTGCCCTGGAGTGGCTGAAGGATCACCTGCAAGCGTTACGGCGTAACGGCTGGACTGGCCGGGAACTGTACCGGCGGAATAAATCGAGAGGTATCTGCTGGTGTGTGTTATGGGATGCACCCTTTCTGAAGGTCTATCTCCACGACAACGGAGTCATTGAGCTTGAAACAGTAATTGCTGGCAGAGATATAATCCAGACCGCAAGGCCAATGCACAGGCGCGAACAATTTTAGGAGATCAAACGATATGAAGACCACTATGAACCGAGTACCTTTTGGCAACGAGACGAAGCTTTATATCATGGCGGGCAGTTGCCCCGGATGTGGAGCCGGGCGGAATCAGTATCATGCATATGGATGCCCACTTGAGCCTTGCCCACAATGCGGCGGGCGGCTGAACCATTGCTTTTGTATGGTATTGTCGATTGCAGATGAATTTAAGTTGACCAGGAAGCTTTCACAAACATTAACCAGGGATCAGGTTTTGAAGATGGCCGACACTTCAAAAGCCCTTGACCGCACTTATGAAGAGAAGGCGGGCTTCTCCTGGATATGTGATAACGCTTCACCTGAATTGAAAAAAGAAATGGAGCGGCAAGCCTTAGAGATCATCGGCGGCACCAGACATGGAGATCTTATCCGCGTACCACTCGACAAGGCTGCAGAGTGCCTGGGCCTGAGTATTGAGGATGCGGCCCCGATCATGAATGAGCTTGAAAGCGAATGTCTTTATCCTGGATGGGATGAACGAACCGGGCAAGAACAATAAATAATTCATTAAGGTAAATATTATGGCTGAAAATACAGCAGGAAAACAGCGAGGCAAGCCATTCAGGCCGGGAATATCAGGAAATCCTGCAGGCAAGCCACCAGGGGCAAAGAACAGGGCCACGGTCTTGGCGCAAGCTCTGTTTGATGGTGAAGCGGAAACTCTGACACGGAAGATCATCGAGCTTGCCAAGGCAGGCGACATGCAGGCATTGAAGGTATGCGTTGACCGGCTTTGCCCTCCCATGAAGGCCCAGGCCGCGCCGGTACAGGTGGAGATCCCTGAAACAGAGAATATAAGTGTTATCGCTAAAGCTTTCATCAAGGCAGCAGCTGATGGACGATTGCCGCCTGATGTGGCTGCTCAACTGGTATCAGCCGTTGGCACCCTGGCCCATATAGTGGAAGTTAATGAACTCAAAGAACGGCTGGCAGCATTGGAAGCTGCGGTAGGCCGAAAATAGGAGAAAATTATGGATATTGGAAAGAAGCTCTACCAGGAGTTGACACCCAAACAACGGGCTATTGCATGTTATTCGGCAATGAACCGGGACGATCAGGACGAAGTCGACCGATTAATGGGGCATGCACCAAGGGACGGAAAACACGGACAACCCATACTGGCATTAGGTCAGGCTCTGGATGCTTACAATTGCTTTACAGCAAGGGCAATGACCAACTACCTTCTTGTATCCAGTAGGTTAGTTGCGGCGCTATCATTTTGTGAAGCATGGCTTGATGCTGGAGGCGCGATAGATAATTTAAAGTATTCCGAAAAACTTGCCATGATTCAGATATTAACGCCATTAAGTGAACAATGGGCAGGCGTAGTAAAAGCTGTTCGGCAGGCTACATGGGAATGGTGCAAAATGAATCAAATTCCCACGGACCTTTTTTCGAGTCCGCTCTGTCCTTTGCCAATGCCAAAAGAGAAGGAGGAGCAAGGTGACAGCGAAACACTTAATACAGTACGTTCGCTGTTTGACAAAATAACGCTGGCTTGGTGAGTTTTGAAAATTTTTACAGCGGAGAATTCAGAATACCTAACTCAAACAGACTGCACGACTTTTGATGATGGACGATGGCCAAGGTGCTGTTGCTCAATGAGATGATCATCCAGAGTGTCCGGCCTGCCGAGTTTGCCCGCCGCCTTGCGGGCCATGGGGAAGTATCTGGATATGCGGGTGGTGTGAAAAGGGTCTGCCCCCTTAAATACTATTTAGTTCCAGATAACATGCCCTATCATCTTCCTTATAGCTCTGCACACCGTATAATCCTGGCCCGTTATATCCATCGGTTGATATCTTGAATTGGCAAATAATGGGGTTTGTCTCTTATAATTCCCTGTTTACTCCTCGTCCTCGTCCCAACTCCCCGGTTTCTCCGCCGGTATCAGGATTTCGTCCTTTAGCACCATTTCTTCCGCCTCGTGGAGTTGCAGTCCCGTCTTTAGTAGCTGGTTTATCTGAAAGTTTGCGCTTTTCGCTGCCGATAAGGTCAGCCTGTCGAAGCTGTTCGCCTTCTTCATCGCTGCTACCATGTGGGGGCACCACTTCGCCCAATGGTGCTTTGCCTGTATTTGCAGTTCCTCGACGCTCATTTCTCCTCCATTGGTGGGTTTGCTATCCCTACTTTCAGTGTCGCTCTTCCCGCGTCGTTCCGCAACTTCCTGTTCGTAATTATTTCTACCATGTACTCTCTAAGATAGTAGGTGACATAGGTGTCTATATTGGGGATCAAGTCCTTGAAGGTGCCCACCAGGTACTGAACGTACTCTTTCAACGACCTGCCAGCCTCGTTCATCTTCTTCCAACCAGCTTCAAAGTGTGGCCGTGCCTTTGAATAGGTGTCACGATCAAGGGTCGGCGGGAAGGACAAGAGCTTGTTCGAATCAAGAGTGTCTTCGCTATCCATCCCTGTTGCGTCCATTCCTGGATAGAATCTTACTGCTTCGTACCACACTCTAAGATAGGGTCGCACAGAATCGCCAAGATCGGAAATCATTTTTTGTGAGTAAGCGACGAAGGACCGGGCCCCGGCCTCGATGTGGTAACCGGCAAGCTCAGCACCAAGAACACGCAATTCAGGATCAAGCCCTGAGTGCCATTGTGTAATAGCATCTTCCTGGTTGATGCGGATGGCCTCTCGATAGGCTTCAATAGCCTCATCGAAATGGTCGGACATAACATAGGCAAGCCCAAGGTAAAACCAAGCTTCAGCATCTTCTGGACAAGTTTTCGTCCAATAAAGCATATGATTTAGCAGACCTGTCCAGTTTTCTTTGTCAAAAAAATCATCAGCTTGCTTAAGCCAGTCTACGGCAGTTCGTTTCATCCCAACATGAGATGCACACCGTTTACAATGACCTTGATTGGCACTAGTCTGAATCCTTGCCAAGACCTTCTCAGTTGTCGTCACTTGCCGGGTAACAGACGCAACAACCCCGCGCTGGCAAACAGCGACTATGGCACGACTCTTATCGCTCATGCAACGGTGGCCTCCATGCGCTCCAGTTCCTCTTGAAGCTGTTGTTTGAGGGTGGCGAAATATTCATCCCAATCCTTGATGGCAAGTATCTTGCGATAGGCGTCTGTGGTTCGAATGGCTGAAATGGACACAGACAAATCCTTGGCCTTGCCGCGAATCCTGACCACCTGGCCGTGCAGTTTCTGGGCATCGCTGATTGTGGCGCTCATCGGCGTGAATATCCCTTTTTGCAGTTGCTCGTAGATGGCCTTTACCACCAGGATGTCGTTTTTGCCGTTGGCCTCGCTTAATCTGGCGAACAGGTGAGAGGCTTCGGCCTTGAAGTCCTGGGCAACCACATCCGGATGGCACATTTTGGAGCAGGCCCGAAACATGGCCTTCAGCTCCTGCTGTTCCGCCTCGGTCACCTTGAAAAGCTCCTGCTTGCTGGTCTCCTGAAAGTCCTGGTCGTACTCGTCATATTCCTGCCGGGCTTCCTGATATTCCTCTTCCTTGTCTGCATCCTGTTCGGCCTCAACCTTCAACTTCTCGCGGCGTAACTGCAGAATCCGGCGGATGATTTCGCCAACCTCAATCGCATGGCGATAATTATATGTGTGCAGCAATTTTTCCAGCTCGGTCTTTTCATCCTCAAGGGAGCCGACCTGGAGCTCCAGGGCTTTCAATTCCAGTGTCAGTTCCGGGATTTCCGGGTCAACATAAACAGCAATCTGTTTGCGGGAATGGACAAAGGTCTTGATAGCGGTAATTGCCTGATCAAGCTGATCATCCTCTATCTGGGCAACGATCTTTTTTACTTCGTCATACTCGTTGCCACCCGAAAGAAGTTTTTTCAGTTTGGCAAGCTGAAGCTCAATATCATCCTCATCGTCCAACTCAATGACAAGACGCAGTGCCTCAAGCCTTGCAATAATCTTGCCAAACTCGGCCCCGCTCACACCCTTGTCGGAATGACGGTCAACGAGAGATTCGAATTCTGCAAGAAACTGTCGTGCTAATTCGGGATGATCGGAAATGACTGTGATGTTCTCGCTATTCTGCTGGGCCTTGCGGCTCCAGTTGTAGGAACCGGTAATGACGGTTGCGCTGTCGATTACGCAGAACTTGTTGTGCATGAGGGTGGAGTTTTTCTTATTATCCCCAACCATCATGAACATGCCGCCTAAGTCGCGTAAACGCTCATACTGGAGGCCACCTTTACGGTTAATCGAGTCATTGACGACAATCAGCTCTACACATATGCCGGAGCCGGCCTTCTGACAGAGTTGTTCAAATATGTCGGGATCGGTAAACCAGGCTACCGCAATATGAATTGACGAGGTTGCCTTGCGGAGTTCGTGCAGAATGTGAAGCTGGATGTCGTCAAAATATGCTTGGGTTTGCATGATTGGAAGTTTCTGGAGTCACTTTAAAAAGGTGGTAGCAGGCGATGTGTTTTTTGTCTGACGAAAGAATTATCCGCTCTTTTGAAATGTAATCGAGTTTTATCTTGTCCTCTGTTCTGGGGGGGACGGACATTTAATTTACATCCCATTTATCTACCGGAAGATTGTTTGCCCTGAGTATCTGTCTGGCTATTCAGGTCTTTTATCTTTTTTTGGGTATCTACCCCAAAGACATCATCATATTTGCCTGGACCTGGGGTTGCTGGAAATTGCTGACGACACGCCGCCGCAATAAATCTGGATGCCTGATCGCTTGTAACTCCCTTCATGTTTTTCAACACGCACTCTTCGTAGGTTGACGGCCCGAACCAACCAGCAAAAGCATAAGTCGGTATTAATATTGCTGCGACAATAATAATTGCAATTTTCACCATTCATCTCCCCTTATCAAGAGCAATATTAAATTCGGTTGAGTAATTATCGTTCATGTCATTCATTTATGGGATGCGTTAAGAGGAACAACAATTTTCTAAGTTCTTGAAAATTAAACAAACAAGGCCATTTACACAAACTATTTCACGCCCTCGCAATCTTTTGCTGTTATAGAATATTCTGATAAGAATATGTTGGCTTTATCATAAAATACATAAGTATATTTAAGCCCTCGTTTTAATAGGTTCAGAGTGTTCGGCGTACTGCACCCTATGTTCACAGCAGTTGGCTTTAAATTGTTTTCCATTTGTTGTGTGTTAATCTGATCAGCATTGTATAAAGTTGTTTTTGTTACATAAATCATTTCACTATCACCTCGAAATTCAACTCTTGTCAATTCCATTTCACTGCTTGTCATTTTTGGGAGGGTTTTATTCATTTCATTTGCTTGTTTTTGAAACTGGTGAATTTCAGTATTACTGAATCCCATACACGTTACTGCTGTTGTCAGCAATATAATGATAGCAGCGTGTGTTGTGATAATAAACTTTGGTGAGGACATTAAATTTCTCCTTTTCTTGGGTTTTACCGGTCCGTTACTCACTTCATTTTTTTGAAAACAAAATCACTCCACCTATTACCATAGCGAGTGGCACAAAGTAGGTGGCGATGGCTGTACCGAAGCCATATGCCGTTGGTGATGGGTTTTTTCCAAAAAATATGGACATCAATAGCACACTGCCTCCAATCGCTAATAGAAATCCTCCGATAATTTTCTTTCCCATTGTGCATCCTCCGATTTTGTAGATAAGAAGCCTAATCCATCTTCCCGATATTAATCATACGCTTATTTGACATGAAAGCGAATTTTATCTATTGTCAGGCTAACAGTTTCGGCAACTCATAATCAATGAAATAAATAGGGGAATTTTTACATGTGGCCCTTCTCTCATAAGCAAAAGAAAGCACAAGTATTGCCAGCCATGACCGATCTCATTGGTGACCGGGAATTGAAGCAACTGTCAGAGAATACAACGGTACTGCGTGTTTGGCTTCCTGAAGCGGGCAGAACGGCACTGGATGAAATTGTTGAAAGGGCTGGGATAGTGGCAGCAAAATATATTCGTGAATTCTTCGTGATATATCTCTATGGCATGCACGAATTATTAAGGATGCAAGCGATTATATGAAATAGGACAAGATGCTACATTCGCTCTGATTTTTTTCTCCAATCATGTCAGATTAGGTCTGAATAACTACAATTGAGGCCAACAATTCTTATACCTGACAGCAAGGTAATATTTTAAGTTACACTCCAGGGCCAGTTTTTTCAGCACGCCTGGAACGGGTACGCAAAGGTACGCAACACGCAACGCAACGCGGGATAAGCCTGCCCTGCGATGACATTGAGGGAGCCATGAACCAGGAAAACAAACAGACCGATCACGACAGCTCGAAAAAGCCCTTGCCCAGTACCGAGGCGAAGGAATCACCGCCGGAACCATTACTCAGGTACAACTGTCTGACGATAATGCTGCAAGAGCAGGACGATTTGGAAAACTCTTTAAAAAAGAAGTAGTCTTCTTCCACTGTTCAGACCCATTAATCGACAAGCCCCCAATCCACCCCCGCGTAACCGGCACGGACATCACCCGCCTTGACTATAAAACAGTTTCAGGCGAACATGAGAGATCAGAAGATCAATCAGCGGCCACCTTGCTTAATCGCGGGATGGCCAAGGCCTTTAACGACAAGGAGTGGAAAAATGCCTTCATTCAGAATAAACTGCCTGACTCCCTACTTGGATTCCAACGGGGAGTTCACGCCGCGTTTGGGAAAGATATTGTTGCGATTACAGCAACTGAAGAAAGATTCGACCAGTTCAACGGAATCAATTACGGGGGAAACCTCTACGTCAACCTTGAAGGAAACATTGGATTCATCAACATTGCCGGTCACGAACTCTACGAGCAAATAGTCAAAGAGAGACCGGAACTTCACTCCTGGTTTACAGAACAGGCCCGTAAACATTATCACGGCCTGGCTGAATATCAGGTTGAGCTTGCCAATGCAGATGGTATAAATAATTGATGGGGGCTGTTACAGTATAGCTCATAAAAACTTGAGGAGAAATTTGGCCGTGAAAAACTTGAACAATTCCTCACAGACTTCAACACCGCCGGAAGAATCGAAGCCCTTACCGAAAAAGAAGGACGATTCATCCTCCGACAACTATCGCTTGACTCCCTCCGAGATCGAATCCTTGCGGACGCACGGGAAGCAAATATCAGCCCAAGTGCGTGGCAGGTCCAAGCATCTTTTTCAAGGGCAGTAAATCCCGAAACATATCCCGAAACAGTAATCTCCGAGCTTCGCGGGTTCATCGGCAGGTAATTTCAAGCAGATCAGAATGTTTTTGAAAAAAATACAGCAAAGGCCGAGGTTATAGCGAAGGCCGTTGCCGCAGTTGAGGAGGAATAAAATGCAGGAAAAAGACAAGGAAACCTCTTCGATGAAATATCCGGGGATAAAGGCTTGGGCTCAATGCCGACGAACTGGCCTTCTACGATGCTCTGGCCAATAATGAAGAGGCGGTGCGTGAGATGGGTGATGAAATATTGAAGAAAATAGCCCACGAATTGGCGGAGAGCTTACGCAAGAACATCAGTGTCGACTGGGCGGTGCGTGATAGCGTGCGGAGACGTTAAGCGCGGAGTGGGGGTAGATTGATTTAAGTTGCACCCAAGGTTGCACCCCATGGATAGCTTTTCAGGTACGCCTGGAACAGGTGCGCAAGGTACGCAGCGCGCAACGCGGCCAGTCTGGTACACATGGCTTACTTGACGGGAAATCCCATAATAGAAAACGGGATCATGACCGCTTCTTTCTTCGAGGGAGGCAGTTTATTTATTTCTTCGGCGGATGAAATATCCGGCATGACGTAATATTGACTTGTATCATGATGCTGGGGCAAAATCTAACCTGCATCTAACCAAACAAAAAAACACCTAACTCAAAGTGAGCTAAGTGCTTGATTTAGTTGGTGGGCCGTCCCGGGATCGAACCGGGGACCTGTTGATTAAGAGTCAAATGCTCTACCAATTGAGCTAACGGCCCATCACACAACAAATGCAACAAAGTAAACACTATCTATCACAAGGGAGTGCGTCCGTCAAGACGCAGGGGCAAAGAAAGTGCAATGATTTGTTTTCGTCTCATTTTTTGCGCAGCCCTTCTCTTTTCTATCGGTAATAGAGGTGAGGGCTGCCCATGGTCATGAGGGATTTGTAGAGGTTGCGTCTGAATTCTCGGCGATCCCATATTCCTTGAATGTGCCCGCGTTTGAGGGCGTTTCTGGCGGAATGGTAATCAGGGGGAATGTCAATTCCCGTGGTCTCGCGGATGACTCGGTGACCGGCAAAGCCAATACGGCTGGAGCGGATAGCAAATTGATAGGGTGAGCAACCTAAGAAACTGGCAACGGGTCCGGCGTAGGAATTGTTGTCATAGACGACAATGTAGAGTCCACCCGCATCAATATATTCACGTACGGCCATGGTGCATTTGGGCATCTGGGTGACCCCCAGGGTTCCTTCCTGGATACGAATGCCGCCCGTGGTGTGGACATAGGAGATCAGTGGTCGTTTTTTACGCTTGGCCACGGCGCAGGCCTGAATGAATTTTTCCCCTTCTGCTGAGCCTACCGTTCCGTTTCTGAAATCGGAGTAGAGCATACTTACGACAACCTGAATATCCATAATCCGGGCATGAAAGGTCATATTGCCGGCGTTACGTCCGGTCTTCTTTTTTGATGATTGTAACCGATCATCAAACCCGGTGTATCCCAGAGGATTGCCGGCAGTAATTTCAGTGTTGAAGATCCGGATAGAGTCAGGATCAAAGATGTTTTTCAGATACCACTTATGCTCCAGGGGGAAGTGGTGGCCGCAGGTTTCGCAGACCCCGGCAAATTCACCAAAAAGGTCTGGCACCCACAGATCCTTGCACCCATATTTTTCGCTATTGGGACAGGTAATGGTGCGATCCACATTGGCGAGCGGGCTGGTATAGGTGTCTGTCAGCTCCAGTGGATCCTGAATATTGCCTGGAGTCGGGGTCCCGTCTGAGTGAGCAAGCTGGGGACGGATGCATTTTTTGTCTTTTTGCTGGGAAAAAAAATCAATGGCGCTGGTGATGGGTGATGTGACCCGTTTAAGGATTACGGTTCCTTCTCCAGAGACATCTTTGAAAACCTTTTGCACCTGTTTCTGGTGATTTTTCAGGATATCATACCGCAGGGTATAATAGACTTTTTCGGCCCCTTCCTGAAGTTCTCTGAGGAATTTCCCAGTAGGAGTGGGCAGGCCACTGAAACCCAACGTGGCCATTTCTCTATATTTTTTTGAGCGCCCGGCCAGCAGACGGGTGATTTCATCCTGATTAAGATCCCAGGAAACGTCAACCTGGAGTTCCTGGGCCTCGGTTTCTGCCTTCTTTCGTTTGATTTCATATGAGCGGAAGGCCCTGAAGCTTTTGGTACCCAGGACGACTTTATCAGTAGCTTGCATAACCTCCGCACGAAGCTGGGCAAAAAAGGCAAAATCATCTCTTCTGGCGCCCAGTGGCGGTTCCTGGATGATATGATCGATGGTGCCAAAGGCAAGATTATCTGTTGCTGTCAATTTGAGCCGCTCGGCGCAGACCTCAATGAGCTCTTTGGGCACCTTATTGCCTTCTTTCACCTTTCCCTCAATGGCTGCGGCCCCTTCTGGTGAGATGACTGAATAGTAGCCATGGGAACACATCATCCGATAATCAGAGAGTCCGATGGCTTCAGCCCCTCCTGAACCACCCTCGGAGATCATGGAAACCATGGGAACCCGCAGTTTGGCCATAGCGTAGATATTACGGGCGATCTGTTGCGCGGCCCCAGGGTATTCTTCCACCGGGAAGGAGCCAGGGGTAAAAACGTAGAAGTGGATAGGAATGCCTTCGGTCTCTGCGACCTTCATATAGCGAAGGGCTTTTTCGTTTCCTTCGGGTTTGCAGGAGCCGCCATTACGGAATTCCTCGCCATGGCCGGTTTCCTGACCAATGACCATGACTGAGGCGGTGTAAGGTTTATTCTTGATGCGCCTGACGATGGTGGCCTTGGCGCAGACCATGGCCGGATCGATATTAGCATCACCCTCGCCTCCAAGTTCAGTATAGTCCTCATAGACGTTTTCGAGGATGTCTTTAAGGCTGAAACGCTGGATGCTGCGGACAATCCGTACTCGTTCCATCGGGGTAAGCTGCTCTTCGGCCCGCTCTTCGAGAAAACAGATGGATTCGTGCAGTCTGTGGATCTCGCTGGCAAATTGGTCTTCACTGTGATCATAAACCGTCTGCTTCAGCTTGTTGCAAGTCTCTTTAAAGCCGTCCAGGTTGCCCCAGTTGGAGTAGTCCTTGAGCTGAATCAGGTAGTTGATGCGTTCTTCGATTTTATGGAGCTGTTTAAGTAATGCGTTCATAAAGAGAGTGCTGTTCCAGGTTGCAGGTGATTAGCTGCCGTTATGAAATAAACAGTGTTTTTTTTGCTTATTTTATAACGGCACCTTATGCCGCTTCAAATAAACAGCCAATCTTTTTCGGCTGTTTATTTGAGTGGCGCTTGGCAGATAACATACAACGGCGAGCTTTATACTATCATGTAGTTTTTGATGAAAGTTATTTGAGTGGTGTCTGGCAGATATCTCATCAGGAGCTGTTATGAAAAACCCCTTATCTTTCCGACCATCTCGTTACGGCTCTTTATGCCGGCCACGGCATTTCAATGTTACGATTATTTTCAGAGTCTTTGTTTACCTGACCGATGGTTTAGAAGGTCAGCAGGCGGTCCAGGTTGTCTTTCAAATATTCCAGGTTGGTGACAATGGAGCCTCCGTGCGAGTCTTGACCGCGAATGAAGACTTCATCAATAAACTGTCCAGCCCGGTGCTTGGCTTCTTCCATGGAATCTCCCCATACCAGGGCCAGGGCCAGGTTGGGGTCATATTCACTGGGAATCCGGTATTCCCGGTCAGAAGGGACATGGGAATAGACGGTTGACCATTCGTGCTCAGGAAAATGGAAGTCGGTGATGGTGCCAATCCAGGGAGCAAAGCCGCGTCGGGTGTCTTCGGCGACAATACGCAGTTCAATGGACGCCCCTTTAAACTCGATGGATTTCTGTTTGTAGCCAATCTTTTCACCCAGGCCCAGTCTGATCTGTTCACGAATCAGATTGGGGTGCTGATTGTCAAGATAGCTGATGCGGGCGGAGACATCATTTTCCACCTGGATCCGGGTGTTGACCTCCAGCAGATAGGGTTGGCCGGATCTGCTGACAATCCATTCCCACGTGCCAACGTTGTCATAACGGACATGGGCGGCCAGTTTCAGTGAATAGTCAACGATCTGTTCCAGTACCTTCTGTTCGTCAAAATCATAGGTGAAACAGGAACGATGAAACCCCGGCGCCGCTTCCACCCGTTTCTGACGGCCTGTTGACTGGATGGTGCAATTCCGGGAACCAAAGTGGATTCGTTCGCCATGGCGGGAACAGACCAGTTGTACCTCAAGATGGTTATAGTCACGCAGGCATTGTTCGATCAGGACGCCGCCGTCGCCGAACTGGCGTTTGGCATAGTTCTGGACCTGGCGATAGATGCGTCGGAACTGCTCGATTTCAGTGACCTCTTCAATGCCCATGCCGCCGCCGCCAGCTGCTGCCTTGACCAGGATGGAAGGGCCCTTGATATCCTGGGCCAGTTGATGGTCCATGAGTCTCTGGGCGATCTCTTCTGCCTCCATCTCGTTGTAGATGGGGCTGTCGGTGCCAGGAATGGTGGGGATTCCCAGTTTGTTGGCGACCCGTTTGGTGTTGATTTTGTCGCCAAGGCTTTTGATGACCTCCCAGTTTGGCCCGATAAAGGTGAGGGGGCGGTCCCTGAGAGTTGCCCGTCTAGCAAAACGATAGTCTTCCGAGAAAAAACCATACCCTGGATGGATGGCGGTGCAATGGGTGTGATCGGCAACCGCGAAGATATCATTGGGTTCGGTGTAGCTGGTAATCCGCCAGGCGTTCTGATCGGCGCCGCTTATCCGGTTGTGCTGGACGTGCTCGGAGTCCTTGTCGGCGTCAGTATAGACCACTGTATATTCCAGACCCAGATCCTTGCAGGCATTCATGATGCGGATTGCGATTTCGCCTCGATTGGCAATGAGGACCTTTCCTTGCAAACTGTTACTCATATTGTCTTGATATTGTAATGGCTTAATGGCGGCTCAGTCAGAATTGCTGATAGACACAGGTTGTGTCAGGGAAAATGATGAAATCATGACGACAACGTATTCTGACCCTATTTTTTTATTTTTACAAAAGAATAAACAGACCTTACTATAGTCATATCATGGCAATTAGAAAAGAAAAAATGTATTTTGCCGTGCGACCTTTTGCCATCACTGAAGGTTGTGGTGATAATAAGAGTTGATGACAAAATTGCTTCTCTTTGATATCTCATTGAAATATACAAGGAGTTTTGAGTAAAAGGGCAAAAGAACTAATAACTGGAGAATGGCAATAGAAAAAACATGAATAAGGAAAAATCATCTGAACAGCCTGAGGCTGTTGAATATAAAGGTGTCTTTAAACGTCTGGCCGCCTTGTTGCCTGGGCGAACCCCGGATACCACCGAGTCCTTGGAGCAGGAGATTCAGGAACTGCTTGAGGATGGAGAAGAACAAGGGCTGATTACCAGTCTGGAAGAGAAAATGATTAACTCCATCTTCGATTTTCGTGACACCATGGCCGGTGAGATCATGACCCCGGCCGTAGAGATTGAGGCGGCGGAAGAGTCCACCTCTCTTGCTGATCTGGTGGAACTGTTTATCAAAAAAGGATTTACCCGGGTGCCGGTGTACCGGGATACCCTGGACCGCATTGTCGGCATCCTCCATGTCAAGAACCTGTTGAAGATTTTTTCGCCGGCGTCTAAGAATATTCCGCTTTCAGAACTGTTGAACCCTCCCTATTTTATTGATGAAAAAAAACTGATTGTTGATCTGCTGGTGGAGTTTCAGAAACGTAAGATCCATATGGCTTTGGTAATTGATGAGTTTGGGTCCGTTCGCGGTCTGGTTACTATAGAGGATGTTTTAGAGGAAATCGTCGGCGAGATTGATGATGAATATGATGTTGATGATCACGATGAAATTCAGGAGGTTGATCAGGAAACAATACTGGTGCAGGCCAGGGTGGATATAGAAGAGGTTGAAGAACGGTTTGGCGTGGAGATGCCGGATGGCCCTTACGAATCCGTGGGTGGGTTGGTGGTGCATCTTCTTGGCCGGCTGGCTGTGCCCGGAGATCAGGTGGATGTGGGCGGGTTGCGTTTTCTGGTGCAGACGGCGAGCAGGCGGCATATCAAGGTGGTGCGTATTACCCGGTTGATTGATGAAGGGGCGTGATTCCGGTGTGGTGATGACAACAGGCGCCGCTTTTGGGGTGCAAATGCTGACGGCGCTTCTAACCGTGGGCCTGCTCTGGCTGGCTTTTCCTGGCGGCGGCGGGATCTGGCCTCTGCTTTTTATCGCCCTTGTCCCTCTTTTATGGGCGGTTATTCAAACGAGAACGGTGCGGCAGGCGGCTATTTTCGGGGTGCTGACCGGTCTGTTCCATTTTCTGGTGCTGCTTTATTGGCTTGTCACTGTCCTGGGCCGTTACGGTGGCCTGCCACCTTTCTTGTCTATTCCGGCCCTCATGCTTCTTGCCCTGTATATGAGTCTGTATATGGGCGTTTTTGCGCTGGTTGCCCGCTTGTTTTTCGTCAGGCTTCCTTGGCACATTGCCCTGTGGGTCATTCCCGCAGTATGGGTCGCACTCGACTGGTGCCGCTCTTTTCTGTTTACTGGTTTTCCGTGGATGGATCCCGGGTATGCGCTGGCCAATGTACCCTGGCTGATCCAGTCGGCCGATCTGTGGGGTCATTATGGCCTGAGCTATTGCCTGGTTTTGATCAATACCCTGATGGCCATGTTGTTGCGGTCGGGTACTTGCAAAAGAGGGCAGCTTGCCTGGCTTGTCCCTGTTCTTCTGCTCTGCAGCGGTGTGGCGGTGTATTCATCCCTGCGCTGGCAGCAGATAGGGCGACAGATGCTGGTCAGTGAAACCATGCGTATTGGCGTGGTCCAAGGCAATATTGCGCAAGACCTGAAATGGTCTCCTGACTTGCAGAAGGAGACCCTGGCGAATTATATTGGTCAGAGTCGGGGGCTTATTGAGCGGAACCACCCCTTACTTGTTGTCTGGCCTGAAACAGCCTTGCCGTTTTATCCGGTTGCCCATCCTTTACTGCAATCCGTGCGCGATCTTGCGGTTCAGGGGCAGATATGCCTGCTCACAGGTGCCCCTTGGGTTGAACAGGATGGCGGTGCCGGCGACGGCCAGGAGCTGATGAGACGCTACTATAACAGTGCCCTTCTCTTTGATGCCAGTGGTCAGATCACGGACAAATACTCCAAGAGCCATCTGGTGCCGTTTGGCGAATATGTGCCCTTAAAAAATCTTCTGCCATTTCTGGCCCCGTTGGTGGAGGCCGTGGGAGACTTCAGGCCGGGTGTGATTCAGCACCCCTTGGCTTGTCAGAATGCCAGGATTGGGGTATTGATCTGTTTTGAATCCATTTTTCCGGAGATTGCCCGCAAATGGGTGGGAGTCAAGGCCAATGTCCTGGTGAATCTGACCAATGATGCCTGGTATGGCCGGTCCAGCGCCCCATATCACAGCCTGGCCATGACGGTATTGCGAGCGGTTGAAACTCGGCGCAGTCTGGTGCGAGCGGCAAATACCGGTTTCTCTGGATTTGTTGATCCTCTGGGCCGGATGCGGATGGCATCTCCGCTGTTTGAACCCTGGGCTGAGAGTGCCGAGGTCGTTCTTATGGACGAAGAGACCTGGTTTGTGCGCTGGGGGTATCTGTTTTCGCCTTTGTGTCTGGGGGTGGTCATGGTCTTCTTGATCTGGATTGTTCTTCGCAATCCCCGATCGAGACATTTATCTGAATGGCGTCTTGATACGATAAATAATTAAAAATTTTAAATACTTATAATGTTTTTACAGGGAGTTGGTATGTCAACAGAGACAGGCGCCGCAATATCCAGGCAAAGGCTGCAGGAACTCAAAAGGCGGATGCTGGCCTTGAAGGAGCATCTTTGACTTAGATCATAAAAAAGATGAACTGGAACGGCTGGAGCAGCAGACCCTGGCCCCGAATTTCTGGAACGATGCCGATATTGCCAGAAAGGTGCATAAAGAGCATGGGCAGCTCCAGGAAATTGTCAAGGGCTGGGAAGGCAAATGGGAAGAGTTGGACGAGCTGGAGATGCTTCTGGAGCTGGCCACGGATGAGAATGACTCCGCTATGGAGCATGAGGTGGCCGCCAGTCTTGACCCGTTGCAGGAACGTATCGCCCTTGCGGAAGTCGAGTGTATGCTCAGTGGAGAGCATGATGCCAATAACGCGATCATGGATATCCATGCCGGCGCCGGCGGCACCGAGGCCCAGGATTGGGTGAGTATCCTTCTGCGCATGTATCTGCGCTGGGCTGAAATAAAAGGCTTTAAGGCGGATATCCTCGATTATCTGCCCGGTGATGAGGCCGGCGTCAAGAGTGTGACCATCATGGTCACCGGGCATAATGCCTATGGGTATCTGCGTTCCGAGGTGGGGATTCACCGCCTGGTGCGCATCTCACCCTTTGACGCCAGTGGCCGGCGTCACACCTCTTTTTCTTCGGTCATGGTCATGCCTGAGCTGGATGATACTATTGAGGTGGATATCATCGATAAAGACCTGCGTATTGATACCTACCGGGCCAGCGGTTCCGGCGGGCAGCATATCAATAAAACCGATTCGGCCATTCGGATTACCCATCTGCCCACTGGCATTGTCGTCCAGTGTCAGAATGAGCGATCCCAGCATCGAAACAAAGATACGGCCATGAAGATGTTGACCTCCCGTCTTTATGAATTGGGCCGGCAAAAACAGGCCGAGGCCAATGAAGATCTGCACGGCGATAAAAAAGGGATCTCCTGGGGCAGTCAGATCCGCTCCTATGTTCTGCAACCCTACCGTTTGATCAAGGATCACCGTACGGATATGGAGGTTGGTAATGTGGATGCGGTGCTTGATGGCAATCTGGATCCTTTTATCAAGGCCTATCTGCTGTGGGAAAAATGATGGCGTCGCGCAAAGGCCCAAATACTTCGTTGCGCCGCATCCTTCGTCACTGCGGCGTACCCAACAGTACGCCTCATTCCTCGGGATGCGGCGCGCCTCGTCTTTGGGCCTTTTCGCTTAGCCATCTTATCGATGATTTTTTTACGAGAGCTTTTGGCTTGAACCCGTGAATTCCTGCGCTAAATGCGGGGCCTGTTCCGTGGTCTGCCCGGTCTATCGGGTTACGAATCAAGAGGCCCATACCGCCCGGGGCAAGATCCATCTGACCCAGCTCCCTGAGCTGCGTGGTAAAGGCACTGTGTTTGAGGATATTTTTTCCAAATGTCTTCTCTGCGGGGCTTGCTCCACGGTCTGTCCGCGAGGCATAGATGTGTGCCAGGCGGTGGTGGATGCTCGTGCTGCCTTTCCTGCCATTTATGGCGCCCATGGTTATGAGAAGTATCTGGCCCGCAAGGCACTTGTCCACCCTGCGACTCTTTCTGCTTTGCGGGTGCTGGGCCGGGCTGGGGCCGAATTTTTGTCAAGATATCTGCCGGCAGAGAGCGGACTTCGATTGCGTCTGGCCCTGTTTCAGCAGGACGTGGGAGAAATACCGGTTCTGCCGGTTCAGAAAAACGCATTCCCTGATGACTCTCGGCCGAAAGAGCCGCTGACCTATTTCCCCGGATGTGCCGCTCACTATCTTTTCCCTGACATTGCCACATCCTGTCATTCTCTTGCCGCCGGTCTCGGGTATGCCTTGCATGTCCCTGACGGGTTGTCCTGTTGTGGTCTGGCTGCCCTGTCGGCAGGGGACAGACGGGAGGCCCAGCGGCACGCCCGAAAAAATATTCTCGCGCTGGAACAGGGTGCCGGGCCAATTCTGGTTTCCTGCGCCTCCTGTTATGCGCATCTGCGCAGATACGTGG
Source organism: uncultured Desulfobulbaceae bacterium (assembly GCA_903887485.1). Lineage (GTDB taxonomy): Bacteria > Desulfobacterota > Desulfobulbia > Desulfobulbales > Desulfocapsaceae > UBA2270. The sequence continues at coordinate 22,568 of CAISPV010000026.1, forward strand.
ACCTTTTTGCAGATGACCGGCTCTGGCGGAGCAAGGCTGAGGCGTTGTCCGCACGTCTGCTGGAGTTCAGTTGTTTTCTTGACCGGCATCTGCCGCCAGGACTTGCGAAACAGGCAGCCGGGGGGAAAAGGGTGCGTGTTTATTATCATGATCCCTGTCATTTCCGCCATGGGCTGAGGATTATCAAAGAGCCGCGTCAGGCACTTGGCTGCAACCCGGATCTGGAGTTGCTCGAACTTCCCGGTGGCCCTGAGTGTTGCGGGCAGGGCGGGCTTTTTCATATCGGCGCGCCAGATATTGCCGCGGTTATTCGTGACACCTTGGCGGCAAAGGTGTTGGCTCTGTCCCCTGATGTGATCACCAGCACCTGCTCCGGTTGTCTCATGCAGTGGCGTCTGGCGGTGGAGGTTGCGGGTAGCCGGGTGCAAGTGCTGCATCTGGCTGAATTGTTGGGATAATAATTTTATTTTGCAGACCATGGCCGGAGTCTCGGTTTCACCTCGCTTACATGGGTCAACGTCTTTTGCACGATGGTTTAGGTGGTTGATCTTCGTCGTCGCCGGTATTTTTCAAATGAGAAGGGATGAGATGTTTTTTCTGATCCCTTTCTCCCTTGCAGGAACAGGGCGGGCTGTGTAAAAAGAAATATAAAAAAGGTCGCTCTTCATCCATGCCCTGCGGTCGTGTTTCCATTTCGATATACCTTTGATTGAGAAATGGAATGAGTTGTTTTCTTGTGTTCAAAGAGATGTGCCATGGCTTATACACCAGTTGTAGGAATCTCGATTCGGTATCAGTTGGAGGAGCGGGAAGAGGAAATTTTATCCCCTTTTGCGGCCCTCAATAAAAACTCGCTGGGCCGCAGGTCTTTGGAAGAGGACGATGGGTGCGATATCCGAATGCCATTTCAGCGGGATAGGGATCGTATTACTCATTCCAAGACCTTTCGTCGGTTGAAGCATAAGACCCAGGTCTTTCTGGCACCGGCCGGCGACCATTATCGTACCCGGTTGACCCATGTCCTTGAGGTCTCGCAGATTGCGCGGACCATTGCCGCCGCCCTCTGTCTTAATGAGGCCTTGACCGAGGCCATTGCCCTTGGTCATGATCTGGGGCATACTCCTTTTGGCCATGCCGGAGAAGCGACTTTGAACGAACTGCATCCAGGCGGGTTCCGCCATTATGTGCACAGTCTGCGGGTGGTTGATTTTCTGGAGAATCGGGGCAAGGGGTTGAATCTGACCTTTGAGGTCAGAAACGGGATTGTCAAGCACTCCAAAGGCCGCAATGATATCCTGCCGGATGATACCTCGGAACTTCCGGCAACCATGGAAGGTCAGGTGGTGCGGGTGGCAGATATCATTGCCTATGTCAATCATGATATGGATGATGCCCTGCGTGCCGGAATTATCCATGAAGAGGATCTGCCGGCGGATATCAAGGCAGTGGTGGGAGATCGTCATTCGAAGAGAACCGGTGCCATGGTTCGGGATCTGATTGTCGAGACCCTGGCCGCAGGGGATGGCAGGCTGCATCTCAGTCATAAGATGCTCAAGGCGATTACTGATCTGCGCAGCTTCCTCTATGAAAACGTGTATCGATTTTACAAGGTCCATAACGAATTTGAGAAGGCCCAGCGGGTTATCCGCGATCTGTACCACTATTTCCTGGAAAACGGCCTGATGGAGCGTAACGGGGTCTCATGGCAACCCAAGATCCAGAAAAATGTCTGGGCCAGTGAAAAGATCGCCCATAGAAGGGTCTGTGATTTTATCGCCGGGATGACCGACCGCTATGCCCTGAGTCTCTATGAGCATATTTTTTTACCTCAGCCTTGGAATGTGCGATAAAAGACAGAGTGATGTCTTGTTAGAATCTTAAATCTTAAATTTTGAAACATATGAACAATATATTGAGTAAGGGGTATGAGTTTGCCAGTGTTGAGGAAAAGTGGCTTCAGCGCTGGACCGAGGAAAAATGTTTTCAGGCCACCATGGAAGAGGGGAGGCCGTCTTTCTCCATTGTTATTCCTCCACCCAATGTGACCGGGGTTCTGCATGTGGGCCATGCCCTGAATAATACCATGCAGGATGTGCTGGTCAGGTATCATCGGATGCGGGGTGATAATACGGTGTGGGTTCCGGGCACGGATCATGCGGGTATTGCCACCCAGAATGTGGTGGAGCGGCAGTTGGCGACCGAGGGTAAGACCCGGCATGACCTTGGCCGGGAGGAGTTTATTAAAAAGGTCTGGGCCTGGCGGGCGGAGAAGGGCGGGACGATTATCCGCCAGCTTAAACGTCTGGGCGCCTCCTGTGACTGGGACCGGGAACGGTTCACCATGGATGAGGGGTTGTCCACGGCCGTCCGCGAGGTCTTTGTCCGCCTCTATCACGAGGGGCTGATTTATAAGGGGGATTATATCGTCAACTGGTGCCCCCGCTGTCAGACGGCCCTGGCCGATGATGAGGTGGAACACGAGGAGAAGAAAGGTAAGCTCTATCATCTCCGCTATCCCTTTGCCGACGGCAGCGGCTATGTGGTGGTGGCCACCACCCGCCCTGAGACCATGCTTGGTGATACGGCGGTAGCGGTCCATCCTGATGATGAGCGGTATGCCCATCTGGCCGGGGTTGGCATCAAGCTGCCCTTGAGCGACCGGATCATCCCCATTGTCTTTGATCATCATGTACAGAAGGATTTCGGGACCGGCGCCTTGAAGGTAACACCGGCCCATGACCGGGATGATTATGAGATCGGCCGTCGCCATGATCTGGAGATCCTCAAGGTCATGGACAGCAGCGGTTGTATGAACGAACAGGCCGGCGTCTATGCCGGGCTTGATCGTTTTGCCTGCCGGAAGAAGATTGTCGAGGACCTGGAGGCGCAGGGCTTTCTGGCGCGGATCGAGGACTACGATCACGCCGTCGGCCAGTGTTATCGCTGCAAGACCGTGGTCGAGGCCACAACCTCACTGCAGTGGTTTGTTTCGGTAAAACCCCTGGCGGCAAAGGCGGTGGCGGCAGTGCGTGACGGCCGGATCAATATCTATCCCAAGACCTGGTATAACACCTTTTACAACTGGATGGACAATATCCGGGACTGGTGTATCTCACGGCAGATCTGGTGGGGGCATCGGGTACCGGCCTGGACCTGTCAGGGATGCGGGGAGATGATCGTTGTCTCGGTTGATCCAACCAGTTGTCCGAAATGCGGCTCTGCTGATCTGAGTCAGGAAACAGACGTGCTCGATACCTGGTTCTCTTCGGCCCTCTGGCCCTTTTCCACGCTCGGCTGGCCGGAGCAGACCAAAGAACTCGCCATGTTTTATCCCACCTCCGTGCTGATCACCAGCTTTGATATCCTCTTTTTCTGGGTGGCGCGGATGATGATGATGGGGCTGCACATCATGGATGAAGTGCCGTTTAAGGATGTCTATCTCCATGCCCTGGTGCGTGACAAGCATGGCAAGAAGATGTCCAAGTCCACCGGCAATGTGATTGATCCGTTGGAGGTGATCGAGAAATACGGGACCGATGCCCTCCGTTTTACCCTCACCGCCTTTGCCGCTCAGGGGCGGGAGATCAAGTTGGATGAGGAGCGCATTGAGGGCTATCGTTTTTTTATCAACAAGATCTGGAATGCGGCCCGTTTTGCCCTGATGCATGTTGCCGATGGTGAGGGATCGGTAAAAGTGGTGGCCGATAAATTGCATGATCTGCGCCTGATCCATCAGTGGATCCTTAGTCGTACCGCCGCCACCACCGCCGAGGTGCGGGCAGCCCTTGACGGCTATCGTTTTAATGATGCGGCCTCTGTCCTCTATCAGTTTATCTGGTATGAGTTCTGTGACTGGTATCTGGAGTGGATCAAACCGGATCTGTTCAGCAAGAATGAGGATGTCAAGAATCAGGCCCGGAGTGTGCTGTTACTGGTTCTTGAAACCATTCTCAAGCTGATTCATCCCATCATCCCCTTTGTCACTGAGGAGATCTGGAGTGTCCTGCCGGGTGCGCGCAATACCTTGATGACCAGTGCCTATCCCGAGGTCAACGAGACCTGGCTGAACAGTATGGCCGAAGACCAGGTGGAGCTGCTTATGGGGGTGATTACCGGGATCCGTAATATCCGGGCGGAGGCTGATGTCCATCCCTCCGTGCAGATCGAGGCCTTTATCCTCTGTCCTTCCCGGGAGCGTATTGCCTTCCTGCAATCCTTTGCTGCCACCATTGGTGACATGACCCGACTCAGCTCCCTGGTGGTCACCGGGGAAGGGGAAAAACCGGCAGATGCCGCCACCTACCTTTACAAGGATATGGAGATTTATGTCCCCCTCAAGGGTCTGGTGGATGTGGAAAAAGAGATGACCAAGCTTGCCCGCGAACGGCAGAAGGTCGAGGCCAAGCTTTCCCAGATCAATGCTAAATTGGTCAGTGAAAAATTTCTCAACAATGCCCCGGCCGATGTGGTGATGAAGGAAAAAGAGAAAAAGGCAGAGCTGGATGCGACTTTGGCTAAAATCGCGGAATCTGAGCAACGGTTGAACGATCTTGGATAAGGCTGCCCTGCAAACCCTGATCCGGTCCTTTCTGGCCGAGGATATTGGGCGTGGTGATCTGACCAGTGAGTCGATCTTTGATCAGGATCAGATAGGGTGCGCCCGGATTGTTGCTCGGGAGTCTTTTGTTGTCGCTGGTGGTAAATCGGTGGCCGCCGAGGTCTTTTGGGTGCAGAATCCAGCTATTGTTGTGGAAGATTTGGTGATAGATGGCATCAGGGTGAATGCGGGTGACATCCTTTTTACGCTATCAGGCCCAGTTCTGGATTTGTTAAAGGCCGAACGAGTAGCCCTGAATCTGTTGCAGCGACTTTCGGGTATTGCCACCCTCACCGCCCGGTTTGTGGAGCAGGTTCAGTCGTACCCGGTACGGATCACGGACACCCGCAAGACCACCCCTGGTCTGCGTATGCTCGAAAAATATGCGGTTCAGGTTGGCGGCGGCTATAATCACCGTTTTAATCTGGCCGACGGAATCCTTGTCAAGGACAATCACATTGCGGCCTGTGGATCGATTGCGCAAGCGGTGTCCCTGCTGCGGCGGAAGGTGCCCCATACCCTGCGCATTGAGGTGGAAACCGATACCTTGGAGCAGGTGCGCGAGTGTCTGGCCTGCGGGGTGGATATCATCATGCTTGATAACATGGATATTGCCATGATGACGGAGGCGGTCCGCCTCATCGCCACCCGAGCCCTTGTTGAGGCCTCGGGTGGTATTACCCTGGAGTCAGTGCTGGCCGTGGCCAGAAGCGGGGTGGACATTGTTTCCATTGGCGCGCTTACCCATTCGGCCCCTTCCTGTGATATTGGTATGGATTGGATTGTTTGAATTATTGCTTGATTCTTGAGGTGTGAATGTGCAATACTGAATCGGACTGGTTGAAGGATATGCACGGTCTGAATGTTGGAGCTGTTGGTACAAAATAATGTCGTCGTTTGGATGATGGCATAAGAAGCCATAACGAAATGGTCAGAAAGGTAATAGTTATTTCGTAACGGCTCTTAGCAAGCAGATCTCTCTTGGAAAAGGAAAAACGATTATGCGTTGCCCTAAATGTGGATATATCTCGTTTGATAATCTGGATAGTTGTCGCAAGTGTCATAAGCCGATAGCTCAGACTGAATTCAAGGGAACAACGTATCCTATTATTGTTCCGATTTTTCTTCAACTATCTCAAGAAATCCATGACAGTGGATTCGATGAGGAGGTAGTTGTTGGAGAGGAGATGGTGGATGTTCTTGACCCTGATCTGGATCTGCTTGTGGTCGGGAATGACGATAATGTCGTGGGGCAATCGGCGGAGAGAGAGATCTCTCTTGGTGATGATTTTGAGATTGCCTTTGGCGCTGATCAAAAAGAGGATGATCTGTCTTTAGATGAAGGTGATTTGTCGATAGATACCAGCCGGTTTGCAGATGTGCCAATCAATATGCAGGCGGTACAGGAGGCGCAACCTGTGCAGTTTGCAATTCCGGAAGGGTTGGCTGATATTTCCGACTTGGCCCGTCCGGCTGCTGGAGTAGAAACGAAGAGTGAGTTTGATGTTCACCTTGGTGATGGTGATGATAACCTGAACCTGGATGACTTGGATCTGTCCTTTGGCGGCAAGAAAGCGGGAAAAGCAGCTTCGTCTGCTGATGATAACCTGAACCTGGACGACCTGGATCTGTCCTTTGGCGGCAAGAAAGCGGGTAAAGCAGCTTTGTCTGTCGATGATGACCTGAACCTGGACGATCTGGATCTGTCCTTTGGCGGTGAGAAAGCGAGTAAAGCAACTTCGTCTGCTAATGATGACAAACTTGCTCTTGTCTCTCTTGATGATATCGACCTCTCTGGCGGTTTGGTAGTTGTCCCTTCGCCATCGCCTTCTCCTCGTCCGGTGGATGACGGTCTGAATTTTGATCTTGATCTGGGGGCATTTGGAGAGAAAAAGGATCAATCGCCGAAGAAGGTGTCTGATGATCTGCCCGAATTGACGCTCTCTCTTGACTGATGGTCTTGATAAAAGCCGTCAATATCGTGTTAGGAGAGAAATTGATTGACAAGAAAAAAGATGTCGGGTAATACCACCCCGTTGTAAATGATGTGCCGGGATAGCTCAGTCGGTAGAGCAACGGACTGAAAATCCGTGTGTCCCTGGTTCGATTCCTGGTCCCGGCACCATTTGTTGTAATGACCTGTAGGTACCGTGTGCATTTGATGTGCATGAGGTATTTGGAGGTCATTTTTTTTTGTGCTGGTTATAGCGGTGATAAAAGTGCTTGTCTTTGGACATGTTCTCTTTCTGGAAGACATGAAGAAAAAGACTGTACAAAGCGGTGTTAGTTGGGTACTATGTATAGTTTTTGTTTGTTTGTCAAAGTCCGGTGGTGTGCAAAGATGTTTTTTTACAATACTAGGATGAGTTAAAAGAGGATCCTGTTGAGTAGTTGTCGTTTTCAAGTGGGAACTCTTTGCTGGTGCCGCTTGTTGTTTTATGTCCGTTGAATGAGGAGTTGCAGGTTCTGTGGCTCCTTATTTTTTTATTCTATCTATGTCGGCTTAGGACTGGCAGGAAGATTCAGGTGTAGGGGATAGTAATCATGAGTGTAGATTTAAGTAATGTGCGGAATATAGGAATAAGTGCCCATATTGATTCAGGAAAGACGACATTGACCGAGCGCATCCTGTTTTATACGGACCGGATTCATGCTATCCACGATGTTCGTGGTAAGGATGGTGTCGGCGCTAAGATGGACTCCATGGAGCTGGAAAGAGAGCGCGGCATTACCATTCAGTCGGCGGCCACGTTTTGCAACTGGAAGGGAAAAGATATCAATATCATTGATACCCCAGGCCATGTGGATTTCACCATTGAGGTGGAGCGAGCCTTGCGGGTTCTTGATGGAGCGGTTCTGGTGCTTTGCTCTGTTGGTGGTGTGCAGTCGCAGTCCATCACCGTTAACCGGCAGATGACCCGGTACAAGGTTCCCCGTATTGCCTTTATCAATAAGTGTGATCGTACTGGCGCTAATCCAGAGCGAGTGACTGCTCAGTTACGGGAGAAGCTGGGGTTGAATGCCCATATGGTGCAATTGCCCATCGGTCTTGAAAATGATCTGGTGGGTGTTATTGACCTGGTTACCATGAAGGCCCTCTATTTTGATGGCGACAATGGTGAGGTTGTGCGCGAGGAGGAGATCCCAGCGGCCTTGCAGGAAAGGGCTCAGGAAAAACGGGAAGAGCTGCTGGAAGCGGTTTCCATGTTTTCCGATGAGTTGATGGAGGTGATGCTGGAAGAGGGTGACATCGATCCGGCCCTGATCCATGCTGCGGTGCGTAAGGGCACTCTGTCTCTGGAGCTCACTCCGGTGTTTGTTGGCTCCGCGTACAAGAATAAGGCGGTACAGCCCATGCTCGATGGAGTGAACGCCTATCTGCCCTGCCCCACTGATGTTGAAAATGTGGCCCTTGATCTCAACAATGAGGAAAAAGAGTTTGCTGTCTCCAATGATCCTGATGATCCCTTGATCATGCTTGCTTTCAAGCTTGAAGATGGCCGCTATGGGCAGTTGACCTATGTGCGGACCTATCAGGGAAAGCTCAGCAAAGGGGATACGGTTTTTAACAGCCGGACCGGCAAGAAAGTGAAGATCGGTCGGTTGTGCCGGATGCACTCTGATGAGATGGAGGATATTGATTTCTGTGGTTCCGGTGATATTGTCGCCCTCTTTGGGGTGGACTGTGCCTCTGGCGACACCTTTTCTTCCGGTGATATCTCCTGCTCCATGAGCTCCATGCATATCCCGGAGCCGGTAATCTCCTTGGCTATTGTCCCGGTGGACAATAAGGCCCAGATCAACATGTCCAAGGCGCTGAACCGTTTTACCAAAGAAGATCCAACGTTTAAGACCTTTGTTGATCATGAGACCAATGAGACCATTATCTCTGGTATGGGCGAGCTGCACTTGGAAGTCTATGTTGAGCGAATGAAGCGTGAATATAATGCCGAGGTCCAGGTGGGCGCGCCCCAGGTGGCCTATCGTGAAGCTATTACCGCTCGGGCCGATTTCAACTATACGCATAAGAAACAGACTGGTGGTTCCGGTCAGTTTGGACGGGTGGCTGGTTATATGGAGCCGCTGGAAGAGGGCGAGTATGAGTTCGTCGATGCCATTGTCGGCGGTTCCATTCCCCGGGAGTTTATTTCCTCCTGTGATAAAGGCTTCCAGAAGAGTCTGGTCAAGGGTGCGCTTTGCGGTTCGGTAGTTACCGGTGTTCGTTGTGTGATCAACGATGGCGCCTTTCATGCCGTGGATTCCTCGGATGTGGCCTTCCAGTTGGCAGCCATTGGCGCCTTTAAGGAAGGGTACATGAAGGCCAAGCCGGTAATCATGGAGCCGATCATGAAGGTTTCAGTGGAAGGTCCCACTGAATTCCAGGGGTCAATCATGGGCAGTATTAATCAGCGGCGCGGCATCATTATCGGGACCATGGAAGAGGGCAATTATACCGTGGTTGAGGCCGATGTGCCGTTGTCCGAGATGTTTGGATATTCCACCATCCTGCGCTCTTTGACCCAGGGCAAGGCCGAATTCACCATGGAGTTTTCCGCCTTTAAACAGGTGCCAAAGATGGTAAATGACGAGCTGATCAAGAAATATCAGAGCGAGAAGAAGAACGCGTAGTTTTTTCTCTGGCGGAAGAGTTGTTTTGTTCCGGGCATGGGGGTTCATGTCTGGCAGATCGTCCCTTGGTGGACGAAGCAAATGAATCGATAAAAGAGGTACACGACCATGGGCAAAAAAAACCTGGTAATGAATAATCCGTTGCGTGTTTTGGGGATTGAGAAAAAAGTTCAGGAGAGTGGCGCTGGTATGGGGTTGGTAATGGCCCGTGCAGGCCTTGGTAAAACAGCTATTCTGGTACAGATCGCCCTTGATTCAATGCTCTGGGGAGACAAGGTGCTGCATGTCTCTATCGGTGAAGGTATCGATAAGACCAAGGCATGGTATGATGATATCTTGGCCCTGATGACTGCTGAAGAGAAAAGTGAGAGCATGCAGGTCACCGTCACTGAGATTATGCAGAAGCGGATGATCATGACCTTTAAGGAAAGTAATTTCAGTCAGGCCAAGCTTGAAGAAAGACTGGATGATCTGGTGCAGCAGAATATCTACAAACCAGTGTGTCTGATTATTGATGGATATGACTTTCAGGCGGGTACGCATGCGGCTCTTCAGGAATTTAAGGAGTTCATGGTGCGGCGTGGCTTGAAGATGATCTGGTTCTCAGCCGTTACCCATCGTGATGATGAGCGTAAGAGCGCTGCGGGTATTCCTGCTCCCTGTCATGAAGTGGATGATCTTTTTGATATTGTCATGTTTATTGCTCCCAAGGATAATGCCATTGATCTGAAGATCCTGAAGTGTGTCAATTGCGCGGTGAATGCCGGCACCTCATTGACTCTTGATCCTTCCACCATGCTGATTCAGAAGGCATAGGCTGGAGGGCATCTGGAAAAGGTGGTCAGGATCAGGGTGTTGCCTGATTTTTGGGGAGGCATTGCCCAGAAAACAGAGTGAAAAAACGGGTGTCTCCAGAGAGGGGGCGCCCGTTTTTTTTGGCTCTGTTCCCGTTAAGTGTTGAAAAATAAGCAATGGTTCTTATCTTTTTGATATATCACAAGAAGGAGGGAACCATGGAGAACGAGTCCTTTTCTAAATTGTTAGTTCAAATCACCGAGATGGATCATCGGCAA
>CAISPV010000027.1 GCA_903887485.1 uncultured Desulfobulbaceae bacterium
CAATACCAAAACCATGATAGAGTAAACTCGTGGACATGTAGAACCCTCCTTATCTTTTGCTTGGTCGCATTGATAAGGACTACATGTCCATTCTTTTTACCACTCATTTTTCGGTACAAGTACGCTTAATCCGGAAGAACCGAAATTATCATTCGAAGAGTTTTTAAAGCGGCGAACTTGCGGAGCAAAAACCAGGAAAGGAACACCCTGCAAGCAAGGGGGAATCTTTGAAAACGGCAGATGCAAGCTACATGGCGGCTTATCCACCGGCCCGACTACACCAGAGGGGAAGGCGAAGGCGGCACTGAATGGATTCAAGAAAAAGCGGACACCATGACTACTACAGAAAACTCACGTTCGATATCGGCTAAAATGGCCCGTGTTTGGACGTAACTAGGAACAAACTCCATGACTGGTAGACAAAAGTTGACTTTAAAGTTGCAGCCAAAAGTTTCAGATGGCAACCATAAAAAGAAACACACCATTTAAAAGGGAATCGCCATGACTGAAGAAAAGAAACGTTTAGACGGGCAAAAAAACGATCATGCAGGACTGTTTAAGCCTGGGAACCCTGGAGGCCCTGGCAGGCCAAAGCGACAAACGGAAGCGGCATATCTGGAAACAATGCTTGCGGCTGTTCCATTGGATGTATGGTCAAAAATTGTAGAATCAGCGGTACAGGCGGCTTTGTCAGGAGATGATAAGGCGCGGTCATGGCTGAGCAAGTATCTTGTGGGTGAACCATCCATTAAGGCACCTGCACCGACACAGGTAATAATCCAGCAACTATTGAACAAAGACCCGGTTTTTGATGCGGCTGTAAATTGTCTTGTCGATACTCGCATGTCGCGGCTTCTCTATCCTTTGATGCACGAAGACGACGACCTACGCGAGAGAATAGCGGAAAATGCCCGGCTGGAGATAATCAATATGGAAGAGCGAACAGCAACGACACAAGCAAACAATAACAACACAACAATGAATTACAACGAATAGTTAATGTTCGCGCCCGCTTTGCTGGGTGATGCTTGATTCAATGGTGGATCAGGAAAAAATATTTACTCCCTGGATGTCACCCGGTGATTGACCGCTTCCCCTGTTTTGGGGCGGCGGTTTTTTTATACGATAAATTGACAAAATGCACCTGATGATAGAACATAAAATCACATTAATATTTTCATCAGGCTAATTCGACCTATGGTTTGGGGTGGTAAAGAAAGTGAAGAGGTTTTGAATGTTGTCTTTATTAAAAAAAATTCTCAATAGTTTTTTTATGCCACAAGAGCAAAAGATTACATATTCAGAAAGAGATATTGAAACAATTAGAACACAAGCGCAGTGTATCACCGATATTATTAATGAGTCACTCCAAATAGCAAATGAATCAAAAAACATTGAAACAAAACTATCAAGGCTTAACGTTGCGACACAAAAGCTCAACGAGCTTAAAGAGTTGGCAAGAGACTATCCTTTTATAATCATCACTTCATTAGATGAAGTTGAGCTTGCTATAGCAAGCATGTCTTTTGAGTTTACGATGAAGGGATATAAATCTATAGCAGATGGCAACATGCATGGAAGCACGCTGGAGAAGTCTGGGATGATAGATGAGGCAATAGCCCAATATGAAAATCTACTTGAACGTAAAGTTGACACTCCATTCACTTACAGACGGCTTGCAATACTATATAAGAAGAGAAAACAATCGGAGGATGAATTGCGTGCAATCCGGGCGGCACTCAAGAATGTACCTAAATCAAATGCTGCACATTACGCGTGGTTTCAAGAAAGACCTATTAAAGCGTGGGGAACGCTGATAGAGAAATAAAAACTCCCCATAATTCGCAGGATAATTAACCGCTTCTTTCTTCCGAGATTGAGGCGGTTTTTTTATTTGCATTGACAGAAGCCACCTCAATAACAGAGAATAAATTAGTTTTTTAACTTTTTGGGGTAGTCATGAAAAACTTTAGAGGTGTACACATGGGATTACTGAAGAACTTATTTGAGATGTTTTTACCATCAGAAGCCAAAACGCAATCTCGCCCCGCATACCCTGAAAATGACGTAGCGGTTACCGCGCTGCAATCACAGAAAACTTGGAACGAAGTATATAAAGAAAACGCGGATATATTAAAGGGTGAAAAATGGTCGGCTGCTTTAGACGGCAAAACCTGTATTGTTTGCGCTGGCAGAGACGGTAAAATATTCCCGAATGGAGAAGGGCCAACGATACCGGCTCATACTGGATGCCGATGTGTAAGGATTCACGTCCTCAACGAAAAATACATGGTTCCCGGCATGAAGATGGAACGGGCCAGCATGAACGGGCCTGTTGATGGCAAAACAACATACGGATCATGGTTAAAAAAACAACCTACAGCCTTCCAGAATGATGTTCTTGGCATAGAGCGGGGGCGGTTGTTCCGATCCGGAAAGGTACCACTTGACAAATTCGTCGATGACCAGGGGGAGATCATACCGATTGAAGAACTAAAAAAAATGATCAAAAAACAATAAAAGTTGGACAGGAGTTGGACAATAATAGAAACAAACAAAAAAGCACCTAACTCAAAGAGAGCTAAGTGCTTGATATTACTGGAGCCGATATGCGGAGTCGAACCGCAGACCTACTGATTACGAATCAGTTGCTCTACCAAATGAGCTATATCGGCTTGATCAGATTACCATCTGGAAAAGTAGTTCCAGTAATTATCAATTTTATGGTAGTGTGTCAAGATTGGATCGACACAACTCCTTGATAATTTAGTTTGAACCGTAAGGCTCCTCCCCTCATTATGTCCTATCTGTCATTTTTCCTTGTTTGTTCTCTCTTCCTGGCAGGATGTTCAGATACCCCCAAGCCATCCGAACAATCCAAAAAAACAGACTCTAAAGAAACACACATCGTTATCAATCCTGAACAGAATGGATGCAAGCGCTGCCATATGCCACATCAGGACAAGGCCCATGGATTTTCCTGCTCAACCTGTCATGCTGGAAACGACGCCGGCAACGATCAGGAAAATGCCCATGCAGGCCTCATTTCGCAACCCGCTCAGCCGGCATCAATGGTTCAGACCTGCGGCAAATGTCACCCTGCCCAAGTGACAGGGGTGACGCAATCCATTCATTTTACCCTGGCAAGCGAAATCAATATAGTCCGCAAGGCCTTTGGCGCTGAGGAAACACTGACTGGGATCACTCAGCTACCTATTGCCGATGCACCAACAACACCTCTGCAACTGGCCGACGACCTACTACGCCGTCGCTGTCTGCGCTGCCACCCTTATTCCAGCGGCGACCCCTACCCCTATGTCAATCACGGCACCGGATGCGCGGCCTGTCATTTGGATTTTACCAATGGTGCACCCACCTCTCATACCTTCCTTCCAACCCCCGGTGACAAACAATGCTTGCAATGTCACTACGGGAACTGGGTCGGCTCCGACTATTACGGTCGCTTTGAACATGACTTCAATGCGGAATACCGAACTCCGTACACCACCAAAGAGCCATTTGCCCGGCCTTATGGCGTTGAATATCACCAACTCGCCCCGGATATTCACCAACAAAAGGGTCTTATCTGCGTTGACTGCCATAGTGGCGCGGAACTCATGCACAGCCAGAAAACAGGCACGCAAAAAAGAGACACCATCCTTTGTCAGGATTGTCATCTCCAGCAAAGTCTGGAAAAATTCCTGCCGTCCAACGTATCACGGGAAAAAGAAAGATACCTTCTCCATTCCAAGGGTGATAACCGGCAACATGAAATCCCGCTCATGCGTAATCCGGCCCATACCACTTTCAAGGATTCGATAAGCTGCCAGGCATGCCATGCCCAATGGGCCTTCAATGACACCGGAGTTCATCTGCTCCGCAATGACACCAATGAATATGACGCGTTCTGGAAGCTGACGACGCAGGGCAGCTGGGAGGTGGAACACATTCTGACCTACAATCTCAACCCTGACACCTCTACCACCCTGGCTCCAACCATGCGTGACAAGATCAACGGTGAAGAAAAAAAAGGGCTCTGGCATCAGGGCTATACCATGCGTCGCTGGGAATCCATACAACTTGGCAGGGATACAAACGGCAGGATATCGGTGATGCGTCCGGTGCTGGATCTGCACCTGTCATGGATTGACGAAGAACACAAGGTACGTTTTGATGCAGTTGCAGCCCAATCAAACAACAAAGGGTTACAGCCCTACACCCCACATACTACGGGGCCTGCAGGGATATTCTATCGACAGCGCCTGCAGGATTTTTACCGACTGGAAAAAGCAGAAAAAGAAGGGATAAAATCAGGACGATCAGAGCAACAACAAAAGAACTGAGGAAACCAGGACGGTCAGAGGTATCAGAAATTATTCTTCCAAAGACTTGTCATTATCCGCCAGTCGTACCTGTTCCATAAAGGCGTGCACCTTTTCGGCTTTTTTCATCCCTGGGGTCCACTCCACCCCTGAATTCACATCAATCGCAAAGGGACGCACCTGCTTGATTGCCTCCCGCACATTGTCAGGACCAAGCCCGCCGGCAAGGATCAAGGGCAATTGCAGACGCAGCCTGTCAATGATCCGCCAGTCAAAGGCCATACCGGTTCCTCCTGCTATGCCCTTACTATATGTATCCAGCAAAAACCCCTGCACCACATCGTTATACGGAGTAAAGAGATCGGCCTCTGTTTCCCCGCCAACCCGGAAGGCCTTGATCACCTTGCAGGGGGCAGCGGAACGGGCCAGACGTTCACAATACTCCGGCTCTTCGCTGCCATGCAACTGCACATGGGAAAGGCCGCAAGAGGCAATGATTTCTTCAACTTCCTTGGGGTCACGATCGACAAAGACCCCAACACAATCGACAAAGGGAGGCAGCTCAGAGATAATTCCCCGCGCCAGTTCCGGCGAGACATAACGCGGACTTGCCTCGACAAAGATAAAACCCAGGGCGTCAACCCCAGCCAGCACCCCTTCTTCCGCATCGTAACGATTGGTGATGCCACACATCTTGATTCGTGTCCTGCCAGCCATTACTCCTCCCTTTCCAGCAAACTTTTAATGGTGGCCACGCAACCCTTGCAAGGTATTGCCACCGGCACTTCCCCGCATCAAGGTCTCGCCGATCAGGGCGGCGGTGATCCCCTCCTCCTGAAGACGCTGGAGATCAGCCCTGGTCTTCAGGCCCGACTCACCAACCACAGGGATATCAGCGGGAATCAGTTTTTTCAGGCGGAAGGTCGTCTCGATATCCATGGAAAAATCCTTGAGATTACGATTGTTCACCCCGATCAGGCTGCAGCCGACCCCGAGCACCACTTCAAGCTCCTGCTCGTCATGGACCTCAACCAGGGAATCCATGCCGTACGCCCGGGCACAGGCCTGAAAATCCTTCAACTGATGGGCATCAAGGATGGAGGCCATAAGCAGGATGGCATCGGCCCCATGCACGTGGGCCTCCTGAATCTGCAGCTCATCAATGATGAACTCCTTGCGCAGCACCGGTAGTTTCACCTCTTCCCGCACCTGCAGCAGATAGAGCAGACTGCCCTGGAAAAACTGCTCATCGGTGAGCACCGAGATGGCCTGGGCGCCATCATCTTCATACCCCCTGGCGATGGCCACCGGATCAAAATCAGGACAAATCACCCCTTTGGAGGGCGAGGCCTTCTTGACCTCGGCAATGATGGCAACACCCGGATAATCGATCAGCGCCTGACGAAAGCCCCGGGGCGGATCAATTGTTTTATGGGCAAACTGGGGTGGAAGATGGATCCCATGCGCCCTCAGGAGAGCGACCTCTTCTTTTTTGCTGGCAACAATCGTATCTAAAATCATATATCTCAAATAATCGTAAAATCTGTATGATAATCAACAAGCCAAACAATCCGCGTGAGCTTTATTGTAGATCCCGACAGAAGGCCACCAGTTGATCGAGCTTGGCCAGGGCCTTACCGGAATCAATAATCTCTGCCGCCTTTTGCACTCCGGCCTGCAGATCGGGACTCACCCCTGCGGCCATCAGCGCCGCCCCGGAATTGATCAGCACCATATCCCGCTTCGCCCCCTGCTCGCCGCCAAGGATGGCCCGCATCTGGCTGGCCGACTCCTGGGCAGTGGCCCCGCCCTTGAGATCGGCAAGCGCGGCGCGCGGCAACCCCAGTTGTTCCGGGGTAATGACATAGGTACTCACCTTGCCCTGATCCAGATCCGAGACCCTGGTGCTGCCGGTAACCGTCAATTCGTCAAGATTTCCCTCTCCATGCACGACCAGCGCCCGCCTTGATCCCAGCCTTCCCAGAACCTCGGCCAGAGGCTCGGTCAGCGCTTCGGCAAAGACACCGATCACTTGGACATTGGCACCGGCGGGATTGGTCAGGGGACCGAGGATATTAAAGATGGTTCGGATCCCGATCTCGCGCCGCGGCCCGATGGCATATTTCATCGCCCCATGCAGGGCCGGGGCAAAGAGGAAGCCAATGCCGACATCGCGCACACAGCGGCCTATCTGTTCCGGGCTCAAACCCAGTGAGACGCCGGCGGCCTCCAGAACATCAGCACTGCCGCAATGACTGGAGGCGGAACGATTGCCATGTTTAGCCACCGTCACTCCCGCGCCAGCCACCACAAAGGCAGCAGTGGTGGAGACATTAAAGGTGCCGGAACCGTCGCCGCCGGTGCCGCAGGTATCAACAAGAATGCCGCCATGGCTGACGTCAACGCCTGTCACAATGGGGGTTGCCTTGGCCCGCATGACCCGCACTGCGCCGGTGATCTCAGCCACCGTTTCCCCTTTCATCCGCAGGGCGGTAATAAAAGAACCGATCTGGGCCGGAGTGGCAATGCCGCCCATGATCTCATTCATCACCACCACCATCTCGTCTTCACTGAGATCCTGGTGGGTTATGACCTTGGCTATTGCCTGTTTAATATCCATGTTTTGTTCCGATTGTAAAATGGTTCAATGCTTCAGGAGTGCTAGATAATCAGGGCGCATAAAATTCTTGAGCAGGGTCATTCCCGCCGGGGTCATGATCGATTCGGGATGAAACTGCACGCCCTCAATAGCATAAGTCTTATGCCGTAGCCCCATCAGCTCGCCTGTATCACTACGGGCACAGACCTCCAGACAATCGGGCAGGGTCGCCTCTTCCACCAAAAGGGAGTGATAGCGCATACCGTCAAAGGGATTGGGCAGGGAGGTAAAGACCCCCTTGCCGTCATGGTGGATCGGCGAGGTCTTGCCATGCATGATCCGGCTGGCCCGCACCGTGGCCCCGCCAAAGGCCTCGCCCATGGACTGATGGCCCAGACAGACCCCGAGGATGGGAATCTTGCCGGCAAAATACTTGATGGTAGCGATGGAGATCCCCGCCTCCGCCGGCGTACAGGGGCCGGGCGAGATCAGCAGGCGATCAGGCTGCAACGCTTCGATCTCTGCCAGGGTGATCTTGTCATTGCGGAAGACCTTGATCTCAGCCTTCTCGCCCATGGCCGCGCTGTTGCCGGCAATGGTCTGAACAATATTATAGGTAAACGAATCGTAATTATCGATAATGACCAGCATGACCTAAACCTCAATGAATGACGAATTACGTTTTTTTCTTCTAATTCGTCATTCGTCATTTTTAATTCGTAATTGTTTCAGCCACTCCAAGAATCAGCCGGAGAAGATTGGCTGATTCTTGGAAGCGGCATAAGGTGCCGTAAACTCACAGAGCAAGAAAAAGACCTTGCTCTGTGAGTAACGGCACCTAAAACCCCTTTTCCGCAAGCTCAACAGCGCGACGCAATCCCATGGATTTATTCATGGTCTCTTCAAACTCTTTCTCCGGATCGGAATCATAGACAATGCCCGCCCCGGCCTGAACCCACAGATCATCCCCCTGCATGACAAAGGTGCGGATGGTGATGCAGAAATCCATATTCCCGGAAAAGCCAAAGTAGCCGACTGCCCCGGCATAGGGGCCGCGCCGTTCAGGCTCCAGCTCCTCAATGATCTCCATGGCCCGGATCTTGGGCGCGCCACTCACCGTCCCGGCCGGGAAACAGGCATCCATCACATCAAACTGATCCTTGCCCTCAGCAATCAGTCCGTGCACCCCGGACACCAGGTGCATCACATGGCTGTATTTTTCGACCACCAGCAGATCCTTGACCTCAACGCTGCCGTCACGGGCCACTCGCCCCACATCATTGCGGCCCAGATCAACAAGCATCAGATGCTCGGCCCGCTCCTTGGGATCGGCCAGCAGTTCCAGCCGCAAGACCTCATCCTCTTCAGGGGTCGCGCCTCTTTTCCGGGTGCCGGCAATGGGCCGCAACTCGATATGCTCGCCATCCTTGCGCACCAGGATCTCCGGTGAAGAACCGATCTGCACCAGCTCGCCAAGTTTGAGGAAAAAGAGATAAGGGCTGGGGTTGATATGACGCAGGGCGCGATAAAGGGTGAGCGGGGCAAGCCCGGTTTTGGTGTGAAAGCGCTGCGACAGCACCACCTGGATGATGTCCCCGGCCTTGATATACTCCTGAGCCCGTACGACCATATCCTTGAACTGCTGCGGCTCCATATTGGAGTTAAACTGATGAGACGACGCACAGCCCTGGATGTTGGCGATCAGACACTCTGCCGATACCGGCGACTGCAGACGGGCAATAACCGAATCAATCCGCCTGGTAGCATCATGATATGTGGACGCTACATCATCAACGCCAGACAGTTGCACCCAGCAGACAACGGTCACGGTCTGCCGGAAACTGTCATGAACCAACACCATCCTTGGCACCATGAACGACGAGTCAGGAAAGGTCAGCGGCTGTTTTTCATCGGGCAGCTCTTCCATGAACCGCACCATATCGTAGCCAAGAAATCCCACCGCCCCCCCGCAGAATCGGGGCAGATCGCCATCAACCTCCGCCGCCGCAAAGCCTTCCACCAACTGCTTCAAGGCCTTTAAGGGATCCCCGACATATTCCACTTTCTCTTTCCGGGAGTCGCGGATGGTACAGGTCTCAATCTGATTTCCCTTGGAGGAGAAGGTCACCAGCGGATCAAATCCGATAAAGGAATAGCGGCCCCATTTCTCCCCGCCCTCCATACTCTCAAAGAGAAAGGCATGGCTCTGATTTCCAGAAACCTTGGCAAAAAGGGTGAGCGGGGTATCGAGATCTGCGATTATCTTTCGATAAACTGGGACAAGCCCGGCCCGGCCCTTCAACCCCTGAAAGACCTCAAAGCCTGGAAAATGATTATGTTGTGACATGCTGGCTGATCCGCAAGAGGATGATAAGCAAATGAACTCTTCTTAGCCGCAAGGCATAAAGAAAAATCCATGGTATTGGCTGAAAACATTTTCAACAAAAGGAGACTGTACCACATAATGTTTTAGATGAAAACAGCATAAAAAAAGGCCATGAAATCTAATGACTCCATGGCCTTTCTACAATGGCACACCAACCTTGAGGGGCGTCCTACTCGATCACGGACACCTGGCGAAACCGCTTATGCGGCTGTCTGCATACTGTTTACACGTTTAGTTAAACGGGATACCTTCCGGGATGCGTTTTTCTTATGAATGGTCCCCTTGGCGCCGGTCTTGGCGATAACAGGAATGGCAAGCTTTAATGCCTCCATGGCTTTTTCCACAGAACCAGCGGCAATAGCCTCATCCACCTGACGGATTGTATTTTTCATCCGTGACTTGATGGCACGATTACGCATACGTTGAACTGTTGCCTGACGATTTCTTTTTTCTGCAGATTTATGATTAGCCACGAATTCCTCCTGTTATTGACTTACTCAAACTGTAAACCGGATCTCCCGGTAATATATTATATATCAGGCACAAAATGCCAGATTCTCATCAAAAGAAAAGAAAATTTAATACGATCAGAGAGTAAAGTCAACAAATATTGCCATCGTCCGAAAATAACTGTAACATTAAGTTGCTATGGTAATGACATAATAGTTCCTAATTTCCCCCTTCATAAAAAAGGATAAAAAATATGACCACACAAATCGGCTTTATTGGCGGCGGCCAGATGGGCGAGGCCCTGATTCGCGGCATTATCCAGTCTGGGCTCTACGCGGCGGAAAACATCCTGGTCACCGAACCTGACAGCGCACGGCGCGCGTACCTCAAAGAAACCTATCAGGTACAACCCTTTGACAGCGGTGCTCCAATCTGGAACTCCTGCGCCACAGTGATCCTGGCGGTAAAACCCCAGGTCATGGGTTCCCTGCTCGCCGCAGCCAAGGAGATGATCACTGCCAAGCACCTGATCATCTCCATTGCCGCCGGACTGCCCATCTCTTTTTACGAAGGTCATCTCTCTGGCCTCCAATGCAAGATCATCCGCGTCATGCCCAACACCCCAGCCCTGGTGCTGGAATCCGCCTCAGCCCTGAGCGGCAATAAAAATGTAACACCGGAAGAAATGGGGCTCGCCAAGGCCCTGTTTGACGCGGTCGGCAAGGCCGTCATCCTCGAAGAGCAGTATCTGGATGCAGTCACCGGACTCAGCGGTTCAGGTCCTGCCTACGTCTTCACCTTTATTGAAGGAATGATTGATGCCGGGGTCAAAACCGGCCTGGCCAGGCCGATTGCCGAGACCCTGGTCCTCCAAACCGTCCTTGGCTCAGTCAAACTGATGCAGGAGAGCGGCAAACATCCGGCCGTCCTCCGGGCCATGGTCACCTCGCCAGGCGGCACCACCATCGCCGCCCAGCACGTCATGGAAAGGGCGGGATTCCGTGGAATTATCATGGATGCCATTGAGGCCGCCACCAATCGTTCCGCCGAACTGGGAAAAAAATAAAATGGCAGCCTCTTTCTACCCCTTTCGCACCGTCTCTGATTTTTCTGTGCGCCGGGCAGGCATCATTATCAAAAAAGATCACGAGCCGGCTGACACCTTTGCCGACATGCTCGGCAACTGGCTGCGGGACAAAGGGATTGCGACCACAATCAACCGGATTGAACCCGATCTTGACATCCTGATTATCGTCGGCGGCGACGGCACCCTGCTCCATGTGGCCGATCAGGCAGCTCGTTACTCCATTCCGGTAATCGGGATTAACCTGGGCAATCTGGGATTTTTGACTGAACTGACCGAACACGAGGCAATAGGCGCCCTGAAAGAGATCATCTCCGGGGCCGTGACCGTTGAAAACCGGATGATGCTCAAGACCCGCATCATCCGGGAGAGTCAGCCAACAAAATACCGTTATGCCTTAAACGAGGTGGTCATCAGCAAGGGCACCTTGGACCGGGTCCTGCAGCTCTCCACCAGGGCGAATGCGGAATATATCACTACCTACAAGGCCGACGGCCTGATCTTCTCGACCCCCACCGGCTCCACCGCCTATAATCTTTCGGCGGGCGGGCCGCTGGTCTATCCGGGACTGGCGTCCATCCTGGTCACCCCCATCTGCCCCTTCATGCTCAGCAGCAGACCGGTGCTCCTGCCGCCTGAGACCAGGCTCACCACCCGAATTGACGACGGCCCTGGTCATTACGCCAAGATCATCATCGATGGCCAGTCAGCCTGGGACATGCAGGAGGATGAAACCCTGGAGATCGAGGCGGCGGAACATCCCCTGCAACTGATTATCTCTCCCCACCGGGATTACTTTTCCATTCTCCGCAACAAACTGCACTGGGGAATTCCGCAAGGAAAATAACGACAAAGGCAATTCACTTATTCACCACAAGGCATCTAGCCATCATATCGTGAAGACCTTGCTTCTTTTTAGTGAATGCCACCATGATAAAACCAATGAAAATGATAGTGATAGAGATTATTTTGCCCAAATTCCGTCCAATTGCTCTTCCAAAACCAACCCTATCGCCTGCCAAGTCAGTAACTTTGATTTTTAAAATCATTTTCCCGAGCGTTCCTTGTAGGGATGAAGACTCCATAACGATATAGTAGATCCATCCAGATAAATATCTGAGAATAAGCGCAAACACCTCTATGATTTCTTGGCCATAGGTACTGCCTGCTTTCCACATTCCAAAAATGAATACACTTACTATTATACCGCTGCCAAGCTCAATAATAATTCCATCAATGATTGCAGCTACAAATCTCTTCCAAAAACCTGCATAGCTCATTTCATTCTCTCTTGATTTTGTCGCTTAACAAAAGACACAAGATCTGCGTGACAAAGAGGCTCACCGTCCCTTCTTGATCCCATATTTTTTCATCTTGTACTGCAGCAGACTCTTGGTAATTCCCAGTTTTTCGGCCGCCCGCGCCTGGACAAATCCAGTAGTCTCCAAGGCCCGGTTCAACATCTTTTCCTCCACCGCATACAGGACCTCATTGAGCTCCACTGAATCGGGGATCAACTGGCCCAAATCCATCTCACGAGTCCAGGCTGCCTGAGAGCTCCTGTTCGTGGACTCCGGCTGCACGTCATCCGCCTCAATCCGGTTATTATTGCACAGAATTGCCGCCCGTTCAATGGTATTCTCCAGCTCCCGCACATTCCCCTCCCAGGGCAGGGTCACCAGCAGCCGCAGGGCATCAGGACTGATAGACAGTCCAGGTTTGGTCAGCCGTTCCGAGACAGTCCTGATAAAATATTCAACCAGGATCGGGATATCATCCATCCGCTCCCGCAGGGGCGGCAGCAGGACATGGATTACATTGAGCCGATAATAGAGATCCTCACGAAAACGGCCCTGAGCTACCTCTTCCTTCAGCTCTTTGTTGGTGGCGCTGATAATACGGACATCAACAGACAGGGTTTTACTCCCCCCCACCCGCTCAAAACTCTTTTCCTGCAAGGCCCGCAGCAGTTTGGCCTGCAAGGCCAAGGGGATCTCGCCGATCTCATCGAGAAACAGGGTGCCGCCATCAGCCAGCTCAAAACGACCCTTCCGCATGACCACGGCCCCGGTAAAGGCCCCTTTTTCATGGCCAAAAAGTTCACTCTCAAGCAGGTTTTCGGCCAGGGCCGCACAGTTTACCGTGATAAAGGCCTTATCCTGACGGGGACTGTTCATATGGATGGCCTTGGCCACCAGTTCCTTCCCCGTTCCGCTCTCACCGGTGATCAGCACTGATGATGGAGTCGGCGCCACCTTTTCAATCAACTCATAGACCTGCACCATCCGCGCATTCTTCCCGACCATGCCGGCAAAACCGGTGCGGGTCAGGATCGCCTTGCGCAACCGGATATTTTCCCGGATCAGGGAATAGTGCTGAACCGCCTTATTAAGGGTGACAATCAACTCATCATTAGAAAAGGGTTTGGACAAATAATTAAAGGCCCCGGCCTGCATGGCTGCCACCGCCTTGTCCACCTCGGCAAAGGCCGTGATCATCACTACCGGCAGATCTTTATTGATCTTTTTGATGGCCTGGAGAAGCTGGAGGCCATCCATACCCGGCATCTGCATATCGGTAATCACCATATCCAGATCCACATCCTGAACAAGCGCCAACCCCTGTGCGCCGCCCGAGGCCGTAAAGACCTCAAAACCCTCATCGCGCAGCAGCTCGGAAAGGATCACCAGATAATTCGGTTCGTCATCAACAATCAGGATGGAATTCATGATCAGCTCTCACAGAAATATCGTTTTAATCTTCGTCTGAGCTATCCGCGCAGACGCAACCTTTCTTTCATCTTGTCAAGGAGTTCCGGCGGCACAAAGACATTTCCCCCGCCAGCCAGAGTGGTACCGGGTCGCACCTCGCCATGATAATCACTGCCACCGGTAAGAAGGAGATCATGCTCACCGGCAAGCGCTCGCAACTTCTTTTTTACTTTATGTGAATGCGTTGGATAGTACAACTCAATCCCCTCCAGACCTGCCGGGACCAGATCAGCAAGAACCGCGGGCAGACGAATGAGCTCAAGGTCGTTTTGGGCCGGATGGGCCAGAACCGCAAGCCCCCCGGCCTGACGAATCAGCGCCACCGCCTCGGCGGCGCTATAAGCAAACCGCGACACATACGCCGCCGTCCCTTTCCTCAAAAACTGTTCAAAGGCCTGACTCATGGTCCTCACCACCCCGCGCTGCACGAGAATCCGGGCGATATGCGGCCTGCCGGTCTGCCCCTGTTCAGACACAAGCTGTAATTCTTCAGCCGTCACCGGGATGCCCAGCTCGTTCAGCTTCTCCAGAATCTTGGCATTGCGTGCGTCCCTTGCCCCCTGCAACCTGGCCAAGGCAGCCGCAAGCACGCTGTTATGGGGATCAGCCCAGTATCCCAGGATATGGTACTCAACCTGGCCATAAAGCACACTGATTTCAAGGCCGGGAATGATCTCCACGCCCATCTCGGTACCAGCAAGAATAGCCTCTTCCGTGCCCGCCATGGTATCATGATCCGTCAGGGCCAAGGCAGATATTTTTTTAGATCTGGCCAGGGCCACAAGCTCGGTTGGAGTCATGGTGCCGTCGGAAAAATTGGAATGGGTATGTAAGTCTATAGACATATCAGAAGATAAAAGACGGAAGTCTTATATATATTGTGTACCGATTTTTATAATTCTTCATCAAAACAAATGTCACTATACGTCTTCACTGAAGATCAGGCAAGAAAGATACCACCAAGACAAAGTACCCCCTCCTTCTTCCTTTACTTTCCTGATCCGTATCCGATACAGCTCTGTCACTGTAGAATCATTTCAGGAGGCGTTACAAAATAACCATTCCATTTCTGACTCCCAGACCTGGAGTATCTACCTCTAACTGTTCTTTTTTCTGGACTTTTTCTTTAATTCCTGATTTATATCCTCTATAAATAGGTACAATGTGGTGGTGGGTGTGCCCTGCACCGCTCCACTTTCAGACTCAACCTGGATACTACCATTTCTTGTCGCCATGCGTCCTCTACTCTCTCCAACGCCAATCCGGCAGATCCTTACTGTCTGTCTCTTTTCCCTCCTCTGTGCCGTATCAGCACAGGCAGAAGGAGGAAAGACAATACCCCGCAGCGAAATCTCGAAAGCAGCCTACCAGCGCCTGGAGCCACAACTGGAAGAGGAGATGCAGAAAAAAAATATGCATCTGGGCCAACCGATCTTTGTGCGTATCTTCAAGGAAGAGAAAGAGCTGGAGGTCTGGGTAAAAAAAGATTTCACCTATGAACTTTTCAAGACCTATACCATCTGTACATTTTCAGGCAAACTTGGCCCCAAGCTCAAAGAGGGTGACTTACAAAGCCCGGAAGGCTTCTATACCGTCAGCCCCACCGCGCTCAACCCCTGGAGCGACTTTCATCTGTCGTTTAATCTGGGATATCCAAACGAATACGACCGACTCCACAAACGTACGGGAGGCGCCTTGATGGTGCATGGCAAATGCTCCTCCGTGGGCTGTTTTGCCATGAATGATCTCCGGATCGAAGAGATCTACACCATTGTTGACGCGGCCATGAGCGGCGGGCAGGAACAGTTTGCGGTCCATATCTTCCCCTTTCGCATGACCTGGGACAAGATGGCCAAAAACGCCAAATCTCCCTGGATCCCCTTCTGGGAAAACCTGAAACAAGGATATGATTATTTCCAGGGACACCGGAATCCGCCTATGGTCACGGTGGAAGAACAGAAATACGCCTTCCATACCTTTCGCCCCCTCCTTTTTGGCAGCGATCTGACCGCACCTGCTCAGCCCGAGAAGATGGAGTACGCCTCAGCTATTCCAGTTGCGAAGAAAGAAGATGTTAACATTGCAAAGAGAGAAGAGATTAAAGTTGTGAAAAGGGAAAATACTAAAGTTGTAAGGAGGGAATACGCCAAAGTTGACAAGAAGGCCTCCAAAAACAGAAAGACACTCTGATGGCTCGAAGACGGGAAGTGAGACGGCAGATGAGTATTTTCCGAGTTCCTAAGCACCTACCTCTCTGCTAAAGCCGCCCGGTCAAGAATACGGATCTTCTTGCCGTCCACGGCAAGAAGTCCCTTGTCACTCATCTTGGCAAAGATGCGGGAGAGGGTTTCAGGGATGGTTCCCAGTAAGCTGGCCAGTTGCCCCTTGGATATCTCCAGCTCAACACTGTCTTTACTCCCCTGCTCCTCCATGAGATACAGCAGATACCCGGCAAGCCTTGCCGGCACTTCCTTCAAGGATAAATTCTCGATCTGATCCACAAAGCGGCGCAGACGCATTGACAAGACGGCCAGCATATTCAGGGCCAGAGAGGGATTTTCGTGGACCAGGGCAATAAATTTTTCACGGGGGAAGAAAACCAAGGTGCTCTTCGCCAGGGTCTCGGCGCTGGCCGGAAAGGGTTGGCCATGAAAAACCGGCACCTCGCCAAAAGGCTCCCCCGGCCCAAAGATATGCAGGATCTGTTCCTTGCCGGCAAAGGACATCTTGAAGATTTTCACCTTGCCTTCGGCAACCATATAAAAGCCATTGCCGGGGTCCCCTTCAAAGAATACCGCCTCGCCCCTGGCAAACTTCTTTTCCACCGCGATCTTCGCTACCGCCGCAAGCTGCTCTTCCGGCAGACCGCCAAATAAGACGCTGGTACCAATCAATTCTTGTTTTCCCATCTGTTCCTTTCCTCAGTAATAGCCGCTGTAAAAATTCCCTCGAACAACTTTCTTTACCATTTTCCAGAACTCCTGGCCACATTCATAAATTTGCTCTGGCAAAACTCGGATAACTACAGTAAAAATCAAGAGGTACAGGGATGGCTTGACCGTTATTTCTGCCAACACCGCCTCTGCTGTCTCGTGACGAACTGGCCTTCTTCCCCCAGCAGAGGCGGTATCAGTTAATCGAAGGTTGAAAGCAACCTCACCAACACCACACAAGTATTCAATTTTATTAAAATAAGTAAAAATAATGACAGAAAAAAACGCCGACACCCATACCGACCGGCCCGTCTCTGATGAGACCCTGCTCAAGGTTGCCAAGGAAATCGTTATCAAATTCATTGAGGTGGGTCGACTGACGCCTGCCACCTTTGAACAGACCTTTGACAATATCTACAACACGATCAAAGAAACGGTGCGCAAGGGATGATGGACCTGGACCCGAAACTCAATCTGGCACCGGACAACATCCGCCATATCCATATCATGGGGATCTGCGGCACCGGCATGGCCGCTCTCGCCGGAATGCTAAAGGCCTCCGGCTTCGCGGTGACCGGATCCGACAGCGGGGTCTATCCGCCCATGTCTGATTTTCTCAAAGGACAAGGGATTCAAGCGGCCGGCGGCTATGGCCCGCAGAACCTGGAACCCCGGCCCGACCTGGTCATTGTCGGCAATGTCATCACCCGCAAGAACCCGGAGGCCCAGGCGCTGGCGACAGCAGCCATCCCCTATCTTTCCTTTCCCCAGGCCCTGGCCCATTTCTTTATCAGTGGCCGCACCTCATTGGTCGTTGCCGGCACCACGGCAAGACCACTACTTCTTCACTGCTGGCCTCGGCACTCCATCAGGCAGGCCTTGACCCCTCCTTTATGATCGGAGGGATTGTCCGGGAATTTGACGCCAATTTCCGACTCGGCCATGGCCCCCATTTTGTGGCGGAGGGCGATGAATACGATACCGCCTTTTTTGACAAAGGCTCCAAGTTTCTCCATTATCGGCCTAACATTGCCATCATCACCTCAGTGGAATTTGATCATGCCGACATCTTCGCCGATCTCGACGCCATTAAATCCACCTTCCGTAAATTTGTGGCCCTGCTGCCAAAAGACGGCTTGATTGTGGCCCATCTCGATGACCCGAACGTAGCCGAGATTGTGGCCGATGCCCCCTGCGAGGTCCAGGGCTATGGATTCAGCCCGGAACTTACCTGGTCGCTTGCTGATATCCGCGCCGGACTCGGGATTACCAGCTTCCAGGTCCGCCACCAGGGTCAAGACTGGGCCGAGCTAACAGTGCGTATGCCCGGCCGCCACAACTGCCTGAACAGCCTGGCCGTCACGGCAGTCTTGCACCGGATCGGTCTTGCCCCTGAACAGATCAACACCGCCCTCAGCAGCTTTGGCGGGGTTAAACGCCGCCAGGAGGTGCGCGGGGTTGAGCGCGGCATCACCGTGATCGACGATTTCGCCCACCATCCCACCGCAGTGCACGAAACCCTTGCCGCCCTGAAAGCGGCCTATGCGGGCCAGCGGCTGGTAACGGTCTTTGAGCCGAGGACCAACTCCTCCCGCCGGGCCATCTTCCAACAGGACTACGTGAGCGCCTTTGACGCCGCCGACCTGATCCTGATCCGCAGACCAATCCCCCTGGACAATGTCCCGGCAGAGGAACTGTTTTCATCGGAGCAGCTGGCCGCTGACCTGCAGGCGCGGGGACTGGACGCCAGCACCTTTGCCGATACCGACGCCATCCTCGATCATCTCATGACCATCCTGAAAGAGGGGGATGCGGTCGCCATCCTCTCCAACGGCGGTTTTGACAATATCCACAGCCGCTTGCTTTCTCAATTACAGGAGACGACCAGACCAAACTGACTGCCGCAGCTTCATGTCTTCCCAACTCAACC
Source organism: uncultured Desulfobulbaceae bacterium (assembly GCA_903887485.1). Taxonomy (GTDB): domain Bacteria; phylum Desulfobacterota; class Desulfobulbia; order Desulfobulbales; family Desulfocapsaceae; genus UBA2270. The sequence continues at coordinate 18,476 of CAISPV010000027.1, forward strand.
CCACAAATGATGATGAAACTCGCCGTCCTGAAGGAAACAGAAGAAGGGGAAAACCGGGTCGCACTCATCCCTGATTCGATCAAGCGTTTATCGCAAAAAGGGTTTGCCGTCCTGGTTGAGGCAGGGGCAGGAAGCAGTGCTGGATACAGCGACCAGGAATATGAACAGGCTGGCGCCACCCTGGTGAGCTCGCCCCAGGAACTTGCCGGGCAGGCCGACTGTGTGGTCAAGGTACGGCCCCCTTCCCTGGAAGAGGTTGAGATGCTGAGAAACAGCAGTGTTTTTATCGCCATCCTCCAGCCTGCCCTCAGACTTGATCTGGTGAAAAAACTGGCGGAAAAACAGATCACCTCCTTTGGTCTCGATCTCATCCCCCGCACCACCCTGGCCCAATCCATGGACGTACTCAGCTCCATGAGCACCATCGCCGGCTACAAGGCCGTACTGTTGGCCGCAGACACCATCAACCGCTTCTTCCCCATGCTCATGACCGCCGCCGGAACCATTGCCCCAGCCAAGGTGCTGGTCATTGGCGCAGGCGTTGCCGGGCTCATGGCCTGCGCCACCGCCAAACGGCTGGGTGGTGTGGTCGAGGCCTTTGATGTCAGGCCGGAGGTCAAGGAGCAGGTGCTCTCGGTGGGTGCCAGATTTGTTGAGGTCCCAGTCAATGAGGATGGTTCCGGGGGCGGCGGCTATGCTCGAGAGATGTCCGACGAATACAAACAGAAACAGGCGGAGCTGATCAGCCGGCACATTGCCAAGTCGGACGTGGTCATCCCCACCGCTCTGATTCCCGGTCGCAAAGCGCCAATCCTGATCAGCGAGGAACAGGTGGCCAGCATGAAACCCGGCTCGGTCATCGTTGATCTTGCCGCTGAGATGGGCGGCAACTGCGCCCTGACCCAGCCCGGCCAGACCATTATCGCCCATGGGGTGACCATCATCGGCCACAGCAACCTGCCGTCCACCCTCTCTTTCCATGCCAGCCAGATGCTTTCCCGGAATATCGAAAAGTTCCTCCTCCATCTCTGTGACGAAAAAGGTTTCCAGATGAATATGGAGGATGAGATCACCCGGGGCTCCCTGGTCACGAAAGACGGCAAGGTGCTCCATGAACCGACCAGGCAACTGCTGGCCTTTTAAGGCGATAGAGAAACACCGACATGAGCAGAGGAATAAAGATGGTGGAAAAAGGGAAATCGGCAAAGAGAACTGGTGAGGTGGAATTAGGGAGAATGGAACCACAGGGGTTTAAATCACTGAAGCAATCACGCCATATTGGTTTTTCCCTTATAAACAAGGGAACACCCCTGGTTTACATGAAGAATATCCCTAAATTTATTTTTTTTCTTTTGTTGTTTTTGATGATATCTGTGGTGGGAAATGACAGAGTATTGGCGGAAGAGAATCTTCAAAAAACAGTTATCCAAACAAAGCAAGATGAGACAAATAAAAACAAATATTATTCTATAGTTGATGAATTGGTATGTGGGGAGGGTAGAGTAATAACGGTGACAGTCAGGGAAAAAGCAAGTGAACATGTTAGTATCGTTGATCAAACCATATATCTTGTTCAGCCTCAAAAGGACGAGACGGTGCTTGTTCGTGGATCATCTGATTGGGATACAAGAAAACAGGAAAATCTTATTTTGGAAAACAGAGAGACTATCGAATATTTAGCATATTCATGGGATTGCATTAAAGATAAAAATGCGAAAGCATATGTTGTTATTTCTTATACGAGTGGTGGTAATTGTCCATCATGTGAGTGGGAAGAAGTTTATGATTTACAGGGAAAAGTCGTGGCAAGTACATATATTCCGTATTTCAAATTATTGAAGAATGGTAGATTTGATGAAATTGTTGCCGGCAATGCAGGAGATAACACGATGAAAACATTTAATAATATATTAAAAACAGTCGGAATTGAATACAGCTCACAATCATTAAAAGTTATAAATTACGAAAACTAAAAGGCTAATAAAATGGACACAGGAACAATCATCATCGGCCTGACCATCTTTGTACTGGCCTGTTTTGCCGGGGCGGAACTTATCGCCAAGGTGCCGCCGACCCTGCACACCCCGCTGATGTCCGGCTCCAATGCCATCTCCGGCATTGCCATCCTCGGCGCCCTTCTGGCCACGGGACATCCTGAATCGTTCAATTCCATCTCCGTTATCGGCTTCCTGGCCGTCATTCTTGCCACCATCAATGTGGTTGGCGGCTACCTGGTGACCCATCGGATGTTGCAGATGTTCAAGAAATAGGGGGAAAAGACGAATAATGGATGTTATGAAAAGACATTCCGGAAAGCCTGTTGCAATACTTCTGAAATTCCTTTTTTGTCATTTCGACCAGCGGGAGAAATCTTGTGCCCTTTGAACGACAATATTTTGTTTACCTGCTAACCAATTGGAACCATAAAGTTATCTACGTTGGCGTTACCAATAATCTCATACGTCGTGTTTACGAGCATAAAAAGAAATTGATTGAGGGATTTACCAAAAAATACAACGTCAGCAAGTTGGTATATTATGAAGAAACCAACGATGTAGTGGCCGCTATATCCAGAGAAAAAGAAATCAAGAAATGGCGACGTGAAAAAAAAGACAATCTGGTCATATGTTCTAATCCTAATTGGCAAGATTTAAGTTCCGAATGGTTTTCTGACCCACCGGAAAAGATTTCTCCCTGCCGGTCGAAATGACAGAAGTAAGGTTCAGACATCCTCGCGCCAATCGACATGTTCACGCGACAAGACAGCCTTCATAAAAACAGAGAACAGCGGGGAGCCCTATGTCTCAGCACATCATCAATCTCATCTATCTGCTTGCCGCCACCCTGTTCATGATCGGCATCAAATATCTGAGTTCACCCGACACCGCGAAAAAGGGCAATTTTCTGTCCATGATCGGGATGGGTGCTGCCATTGGCGCCACCCTGGCCGCCCCTGAAATCAACGGATTCACCCTGATCATTGGCGGGATAATTATTGGCACGGTTATCGGCGCGTATATCGCCATCAAGGTGAAGATGACCGCCATGCCCCAGATGGTGGGCCTACTCAACGGCTGCGGCGGGGCCGCTTCCGCCCTGGTTGGTCTGGCCGAATTCCAAAGCAACAGCACGGGATTTACCCCCTTTACCCTGATCACCCTCCTGCTGTCTCTCATCATCGGCGGTCTGACCTTCACCGGCTCCCTCATGGCCTACGCCAAACTCCAGGGTCTGATCCCCAGCCGCCCCGTCACCTACCGGGGGCAGCAGGCCATCAATGGCATCATTGTCCTGGCCACGGCTGCCCTTTCCTGGCTCGTCTTCCGGGATTCCACCAATATCCTGGCCATTTCCGGCGTCCTTGTCTTTTCCTTAGGTCTTGGCGTACTAGCCGTTATTCCCATTGGCGGGGCCGACATGCCCGTGATCATCTGCCTGCTCAACGCCTATTCGGGGCTGGCCGTCTCCATGACCGGTTTTGCCTTGAGCAATAACGCCCTGATCATTACCGGCTCACTGGTCGGTGCCTCCGGTATTTTCCTGACCAAGATCATGTGCGATGCCATGAACCGCTCCCTGGCCAATGTCCTGTTCAGCGCCTTTGGCAAGGTAGACGAATCGGCCGCCGCGTCAGGAGAGCCCCCGACAGGAACGATGAAGGGGGTTGAGATTGAGGATGTGGCCACGATCCTGGCCAATGCCGGGACCCTGATCATTGTCCCAGGATACGGCATGGCCGCGGCCCAGGCCCAGCACGCCACCCGGGAACTTGCTGACTATCTGGGCGAGCAGGGGGTCGAGGTCCGCTACGCCATCCACCCCGTTGCCGGTCGGATGCCGGGCCACATGAATGTCCTGCTGGCCGAGGCCGATGTTTCGTATGACCAGCTTTTTGCCATGGAAGATATCAACGATGATTTTGCCGCCACCGATGTGGTCCTGGTGATTGGCGCCAATGATGTGGTTAATCCCGCCGCCAAGACCAACCCCGGCAGCCCCATCTACGGAATGCCGGTGCTCGATGTGGAAAAGGCGAGGACGGTGATTGTCCTCAAACGCTCCCTGAATGTTGGTTTTGCCGGCATCGAAAACGAGCTCTTCTACATGGACAACACCAGGATGCTCTTTGGCGACGCCAGGGCTTCCCTGCAAAAACTCCTGGCGGCCCTCAAAAAATAACGATCAGGACACACCCCGTTGAAACAACCAACCCCTCCAACAATCCTGCGCCAGCGTATCGGTGCCCTGGTTACAGAACAGGCCCTGATGCAAAGCGGCGACACGGTGATCGTCGCGGTCTCCGGCGGCCCGGACTCTGTGGCCCTGCTCCATATCCTCTGCTCCACCCTGCCGCAGCTCCGATTTGTCGCCGTCTATGTGGATCACGGCCTGAGGCCCACTGAAACCGGAGCGGAGATCGAGCTGGTGCAGACCCTGGCCCGGCAGCTTCAGGCCGGATTTGAACGGGTCACCGTCGATGTCAGAGGTGCGGCCCAAAAGGACAAGGCATCGATTGAAGAGACCGCCCGCACCCTGCGCTATCAAGCGCTGGAAACCATGCGACGACAATACCAGGGAACGGCCATCGCCGTGGCCCATACCGCCGATGACCAGGCCGAGGAGCTCCTGATCCGCCTCATCCGCGGCAGTGGCAGAAAAGGACTGTCCGGGATGCAATTTCAAAATGGCTGGATCATCCGTCCGCTCCTGCACGAACGGAAAGAGACCCTGCTCCACTATCTGCAGGCGCAGCAGATCCCTTTTTGTATCGACAGCTCCAACCTCGAACGAACCTATCTCCGCAACAGGGTGCGGCTCGACCTCCTGCCCTATCTGCAGGAGCACTTTAACAAATCCATCAACCAGACCCTGCTCCAGACCGCCCAGATCCTTGAGGACGAGGAGGACCTGCTGGAAGAGATGGCCGACAAGGCCTGGCAACAGGTAGTCAGGATAGTTGCAATTCAGCCAATCTCCCCTGAATCACCCCATCAGAGCATCCAGATAGACACCAAAGAGTTTTGTAGATGCCACCCCGCCCTGCAGCGGCGCATCCTCGAAAAATGCTGCTGGCAGATGGAGGCCAGACCGCAATTTCGGCAGATAGCACTGCTTCTCGCCTTATTGCATACGGGACAGACAGGAGCTGAGGTTCATCTGAGCAAGGGGTTGCGGGCGCACAAGACCCGTCAGGACGTGATCTTCTGTTACCCGGTTGGCAAATGCAGTTACCGGGGCGGCGTGACCGGAGAATTTAGAAATGATGAAATCATACCCTGATCTGACACTGGGCTAACGAACAAAATGAACGGATAGGCCAAAAAACGAAGCGGAAAGCCGTTTGCGGCAGCGCCTTATCAGCGCCGCCGCAAACGGCGATGTATCATGGGAAAAGCCCAACCGATTATTATCGAGTTGAGCATACGATCAAAAATCAGAGCACTATGGCGAAATCCCAACCCATTTCAATCGCCAACCACTGCGGAAGCAGCATGTTGGACTGAGAAAAATGAATCCCTTCGTCTTCGATATAATCCCTTATAACCCTTGAAAAGGGACTTACCGCCTCGACAATGGACTTCAACACCACCGGAGCGTCTTCTGTGGATTCCGGATCGTTTACGCCATAGCAGGATCGGGGGTGCGAAGAGACATAATGCGCTCGACACACAACCGGCCTCACCGGATAGACACTGCATGCGCCATTTACCAGCAGAGGGCAGCAAGGGTCGTAGTTGGAAAGATCTGTTTGCTCAGCGATGATGGCCGCCGGTCGGCCCGGCCTGGAATTGTCCCATTCATGCCATTGATGCGTTCGCATCCGCAGGTCGGCTATCTGCTCTGCTGACAATTCCCGCCTGATAAAGTGCGCCAAGGCCTGGGCCTCGGCAATATTCATCACGATATGATAGCGGCAACAGTGATTACAGCCCGACTGACAACTGGGGATGATCCCCTCTTCACTGCGCAGCCGATCCAGTTCGCAGGCAACCGCGGCGTCCACTAAGGGATAGACACCGCTGACGAAGTTCTCTTGCGGGGCAATGGGGATACAGGCTCCGGATTCATTAGGTGTCATACCGAAATTGCACTTTTCAATCAAATGGTTCTTTCTCCTTTTTTCGACAGAAACTTCAGGCGGGCACCATACTTCAACATGCAGGGAGATACCATACTTAAATTCCAACGATGAATATGCAACTGATAAAATTACCACCCTATGCCCCTGAACTTAATCCAGTTGAGCATTTATGGGACGAATTAAGAGAAAAGTCTTTTCACAATCGTGTCTTCAAAAGCATTGACGCTCTTGTAGAGAAGGGATGGTCGGCAGAATCATTACCGACTATACGCACGATTTCCAATATCCTGATACGTCATAATTACCGATTACGCACGGTGGCTAAAACCAAGATTCAAAAAAATAGCAGAAACCGATGCAATATTTGAAAACGTCTGGCAGATGAATGCTCTAGCAGATGCTGATCCTGAAACAATGAGAATCAGCATAGATACAAAGGCAACGGTAAATGTTGGTGAATACTCCAAAGGTGGGCGTTCACGTGGCATAGATGCTGTCAAGGCACTGGATCATGATATGTGCTCCAAGGAAAAATTGATACCTGGCGGCATTCTTGAACCGGTTACCGGCAGGTCGTTCTTGTTTTTCGGGACCAGCTACAAAACCAGCGATTTTATTGTTGACGGACTTCTTCTTTGGTGTGAGGAGAGAAAACAGGAGCTTTGTGGCTTGAAACAGCTTGTCATTAATATGGATAACGGTCCAGAATGCAGTGGACGCCGAACTCAATTTCTGTTCCGTTTGACAGAATTCGTTGATATGACCGGACGTTGTATCCGACTCATTTATTACCCTCCCTATCACAGCAAATACAATAGTATAGAGCGCTATTGGGCAGGGCTTGAGAAGTCATGGAACGGATATTTGCTGGATATTGTTGATACTGTGGCAAAACGAGCTGGCAATTTTTTCTGGAAGGGACTGCGCACAGTGACGCGCCTGCTGGATGCAACATATCAGAAAGGTGTCAAGGTTTGCGGCAACGAAAAATCAGAACTTGAACAACGATTGCAACGGTCCCCCATTTTACATTGGTGGGATATCACTAGTGTCCCAACGTTTAATCAAACAATAACAACTGGTTACTCTTAGGCTCGACCTTGGTTTTGCAATCTTCTTTTGTAAGTGCTTGTAATAATGGCATTCGTTCAAAGATGGTCACGCTTAAGACCTGTAAAATTGTGTAGAGGCTGGCCTCAATTTTGAGCCGTTTTTTCATGATGGCTACAAGCAGATAGACTGAAACGGCAATCCAGATTTGGGCTTTAACCGCATTTTCCGATGTGCCGTAAAAAGTTTTGATGCGC
>CAISPV010000028.1 GCA_903887485.1 uncultured Desulfobulbaceae bacterium
TATGAGTGTTTCAAGAAAAAGGACGGCTATTGTGCGGTCCAGAAGGATTATATTAATGAGTGTCTTGACAAGATGAAGGGGGCCGACGCCATCCTCCTTGGCTCACCCACCTATTTTGCCGATGTCTCCCCGGAGATGAAGGCCCTGATGGATCGCTGCGGTATGGTCAGCCGGGCCAATGGCGATCTCTTTAAAAGAAAGCTGGGGGCAGCCGTTGTTGCCGCGAGAAGGGCTGGCGCTATCCATGTTTTTGATTCCATGAACCATTTTTTCCTCATCGGCCAGATGATCGTGGTTGGTTCCAATTACTGGAATATCGGCATGGGCCGCGAAAAAGAAGAGGTGGCCAAGGATGAGGAGGGGATGCAGACTATGCGCATCCTTGGGCAGAACATGGCCTGGCTGTTGAAAAGATTAGGCTGAAGGTAGAAGGCTGAAGACCAAAGGCTGGAGACTGAAGACTGAAGGCGAAAGCAAAAAAACCTTCAGTCTTCGGTCTTCAGCCTTCAGCCTATTGAAACAAAAGGAGTCTGCGTGATCACGAAAGAAAAACAGGTAACCATTCTGGTGGTGGATGATGAGCAGGTGCATCGTTATATGCTCAGTTCCATGTTCCGGGAATGGGGGTGGAAATGTGTGGAGGCCGATGATGGCCGCACTGCGGTTGCGGCCGTGGAGAAGTCCGACTTTGATGCGGTGCTTATGGATGTGCGTATGGCCAGGATGGACGGGATGGAGGCCTTTGCCCGGATTCATGCCCTGAAACCAGCCCTGCCGGTGGTGATCATGACCGCCTATTCTTCGGTGGATGATGCCGTTGAGGCGATGAAGCACGGGGCCCATGATTATCTGACCAAACCCCTTGATTTTGACCGTCTGCGGCTGACCCTGACCCGGGCCCTGGATCATCATCAGGTGGAGGAGAAACGGCACCAGGTGCAGGCGGATGAGAACAGGGGCAAGCCCTTGAGCAGCGCTATTATCGGCACATCTGCGCCCATGGAGGAACTGCTGGAGATGATCTCCTATGTGGCGGCTACGGAGGCCACCGTTCTGATCACCGGTGAGTCGGGAACGGGTAAGGAGCTGGTGGCGGCTGAGTTGCATGCAAACAGTGATCGCCATGGCGGGCCTTTTATCAAGGTCAACTGCGCGGCCCTGGCCGAGACCCTGCTTGAGTCTGAGCTTTTTGGCCATGAAAAAGGGGCCTTTACCGGGGCGGATCGGCGGCGGGAGGGGAAATTTGTCCAGGCGAACGGGGGCACGCTCTTCCTTGATGAAATCGGCGAGACCACCCAGGCCATGCAAGTCAAGATGCTGCGGGTCCTGCAGGAACATGAGCTGCAACGGGTGGGCGGTGAGGAGACTATTCACGTCGATGTGCGGATCCTGGCCGCCACCAATCGCGATCTGGCCGCCGAGGTGAAGGCGGGAAGATTCCGCGAGGACCTCTACTATCGTTTGAATGTGGTGACCCTGTCTGTGCCGCCTCTGCGGGAGCGGAGGGGGGATATCCCTCAACTGGTCGCCCATTTTGTGCGCAAGTTTGCCGAGAAGAACCGGCGAACGGTGGACACAGTGACCCCCAGGTGCATGGAACTGCTGGTCAGTTACGGCTGGCCCGGTAATGTCCGGGAACTTGAAAATGCCATTGAACGCGGGGTGATCCTCATGCGCGGGGATCAACTCAGTGAAAAAAGCCTGCCCCTGCCCATTCAGAAACAGGAAGGGGCAGGGGCAGGGGCAGGGGCAATTGCCGCCCCGGCCTCTTTGCAGGAAGCGGAGCGGCTGCTGATCCTTCAGACCCTGGAAGAGACGGGCGGCAATAAGAGTGAGGCCGCCCGTCGTCTGGGAATTACCCGCAAGACCTTGCAGAATAAATTGCAAAGATATGATTTAAGTTTTAAGTTTTAAATGGTAAGTTTTTTGAGTTGTCGTCATATCTAATTGGTCATGTGTTAATTTTTATTCAGGAGTTTGTTTGATGAGAACAGATATTGTTCATATAGGCGCCGGAGAGCTGACATACGAGATCAGGAATATCGTCAATGTCGGGATGAAACTGCAGAAGCTGGGGTTGACCACCAACTGGGAGAATATTGGCGATCCCATTGCCAAGGGCGAGCAGATTCCCCTGTGGATGAAGGAGATTGTGGCCGAGGCGGTGATGGAGAACAGCACCTATGGCTATTGTCCCACCAAGGGGGTGCTGGCCACCCGTGAGTTTATCGCCGCCGAGACCAATAAGCGGGGCGGGGCCCAGATTGATCCTGAGGATATTATCTTTTTTAATGGTCTGGGCGATGCCATTGCCAAGATCTTCGGCTTTCTGCGCAGCACGGCCCGGGTGCTGGTGCCGACGCCGAGCTATACCTCGCACTCATCGGCCGAGGCCGCCCACGCCGGTGACAAACCCCTGACCTATATCCTTGATCCTAATCATCAATGGTATCCTGATCTCGATGACCTGGAGAAAAGTATCAAATACAATCCGGCCGTGGCCGGTATCCTGATTATTAATCCCGATAATCCCACGGGCGCGGTCTATCCTCGGGAGATCCTTGAGGCCATTGTTGAGATTGCCCATCGCTATGATCTGTTTATTATCTGTGACGAGGTCTATCACCATATCGTCTATAACGGCACCTCAACGGCGTCTCTCTCTGAGGTGATCGGTGATGTCCCTGCCATTGCCATGCGCGGTATCTCCAAAGAGATGCCCTGGCCCGGTTCCCGCTGCGGCTGGATAGAGGTCTATAACGGCGACAAGGATCCTATGTTTGCCAAGTATATCCAGTCCATCCTCAATGCCAAGATGGTCGAGGTCTGTTCCACGACCCTGCCGCAGGTGGTTTATCCCAAGGTGGTGACCCATCCCGCCTATCAGGGCTATCTGCAAGAGCGGATCAGGCGCTACGAAAAGTTCTCCAATATCGCCTATGAGAGCCTGAAGGATGTCAAGGGGGTGCTGGTCAATCGGCCCAACGGCGCCTTTTACATGAGTGTCTGCTTTGAGGAAGGAATCCTCAATCACCGGCAGACCCTGCCCATTGCCAATAACGAGATCCGCAAGCTGGTGGAGTCGCTGGTGGCGGCCCCCGGCACCTCCGTGGACAAGCGTTTTGTCTATTATCTGCTGGGTGCCACCGGCGTCTGCGTGGTGCCGTTGACCTCTTTTGCCACCGAGCTTCAAGGCTTTCGTATTACCTTACTCGAACGGGATGAGGAAAAATTTATCCAGATCTTTCAGACCATTGCCACCTCCATTGTCCAGTATTTGAAGAGTTGACGGCGTCACGCAAAGGCCAAAATACTTCGTTGCGCAATCCTTCGTCACCGCGGCGTACCCAAAAGTACGCTTCATTCCTCATGATTCGTGCGCCTCGTCTTTGGGCCTTTGCGTTTAGCCAACTCATCCTTGTATTGATTTGGATGTTTTGATGGAATATTGTTGCGGAGGGAACGGTCATCGGCATTGTCAGCGGTAATACCAGCGGTCTAAAAAAGCACCAACTGGCGGCTCTCGAGCGGCTGGCTGGCAAGCGGGTGTCCCGGGAACAGATCATCTCCCCGGAGCTGGCAAAGGGCCTGTGCCAGCTTTCGTTTGAGCTGAACCGGCAGATTGGAATCCTGCTTCATCGTTCCGGCCAGGTGGAACAGGTCGTGGTCGGCGATTTCAAAGGTATCATGATCCCCAGGCTGGGTGCGGTGCGCAGCGCCGGTGGACGCTTGAAGGGGCTGCGGCTGGTTCACACCCATCTGGCGGGCGAGGCAATCAGCGATGAAGATCTGATGGATCTGCTCTTTCTGCGGCTCGATCTGCTCTCGGTTCTGAAGATTGCCCCGGAAGGGCTGCCGGAGCGTCTCTACTCCGCTCATCTCCTGCCGGTGCCCTCAGAGGGAAAAAGCTGGGCCTATCTGGAACCCGTCCATCCTGCCGGTCAGACCGAATCCTTTACCGACTTCATTGCTGCCCTTGAGGGCGAGTTTGCCCGCCTCCAAACCATAAATAATGTGGAGAAGGGCCAGGATCGGGCGATCCTGGTCAGTGTCACCACCGAGTCGCAGATTCGGGCCGAGGAGTCGCTGGCCGAGCTGGCCGAGTTGACCCGTTCCGATAATATCCTGGTCCTGGATACCGTGCTCCAGCGGAGCAGGAAGGTGAATCCCCGTTTAATCATAGGGAAGGGGAAGCTGGCTGAGATCATGATTAGGGCCCTGCAGCTAGATGCTAATTTGTTTATTTTTAATCAGGAGTTGAATCCTTCCCAGGTTCGTTCGATCACCGATTATACCGAGATGCGGGTGATCGACCGCACCCAGTTGATTCTTGATATCTTTGCCCATCGGGCCTTAAGCCGTGAGGGGCGGCTGCAGGTGGAGATGGCGCAGTTGAAGTATATGCTGCCCCATCTCTCCACGCGTGATGACGCTCTCTCCCGGCTCAGTGGCGGCATCGGCACCCGGGGCCCTGGTGAGACCAAGCTTGAGACCCATAGGCGGCGCATTGATGACCGGCTGGCCAGGCTGACCAAAGAACTTGAACATGTGGGTAAAGAGCGCTACCGCCGTCGGGCCATGCGCCGGAAAAAGGAGCTGCCGGTGCTCTCTCTTGTGGGCTATACCAATGCCGGCAAATCAACGCTGCTCAATACCTTGACCAACAGTAACATTACCGCCGAAGACAAACTCTTTGCCACCCTTGATCCCACCAGCCGCAGGCTTCGTTTTCCGCATGATATGGAAGTGATTGTCACCGACACGGTGGGATTTATCCGTCATCTGCCTGATGATTTGTTGAAAGCCTTTGCCGCCACACTTGAGGAGTTGCAGGAGGCGGATCTTTTGGTTCATGTTATTGACCTGTCCAATCCCTGTTTCCGGGAGCAGATACAGGTCGTGGATGATCTGTTGCGCCAACTGGAGCTGGCGGATATCCCCTGTCTCAAGGTCTTTAACAAGATTGATCGGGACGGAGTCGGCGAGCAGCTCCTAGCCGAGGCCAGACAGGAGGGGGTAGTGATCAGCGCCCTGGATGCCAATACATTTGCCCCTTTTCTGGAAAGGGCCGAGCAGTTGATGGGGAAGATCCTGAGATAAGCCGTTGGCACAAAAAAGGTGACCTGATTCAGGGGAACAGATAAAAACGGAGCTCCTGTTCAAGGGATTCATTGCTGGGAAATTGACAACTGATGATGTTGTCGGCAATCGATTGCACGATGACTCGTTTGTCGATTTCTGTTTGTTTGGAGTCGTCGAGGGTGAAGGTGACTCGTACCAGGTCGCCAACGTTGATGGTATGGTTGCCAGGTGTGGTGAACTGTAAGCCACCACTAGAGATATTGGTTACCTGCATATGGCCACAGCCAGTAGCCGGCTCCTTCATGCTATAAACACCTGTCAGGTTTGTCTTCTTCCAGCGTATTTCGTTAATCTTAGAAGGTCGAGTTTCATATGTTCCTAGTAATGCGGTTTTTTTTCTGTAGTGTTTTCGAAATTCAAGGCTGACGGGAAAAGAGTGACCACAGGCACAACGTGTTGTTATAGTGTGTCGGGTTGTGCGAAATTTTTCGACATTAACCGTTTTGGCGAGGTGGCACACAGGGCAGTGGATTGTTGCCGTATTGTCTGGCTTGACAAAAGTTTTTTGTATGTTGTGATCTGACATCATATCCTTATAGCTGATTCTCGGTGCAGAGCTATCTGTTAGATATTACGAAATAAATATTCCATTCATGATCATTTTGTTACAATGGTTTCTTTCATAATACTCATTAATTGATCAATCATAAATGATCGTTGTATAGTTTTCCAGCAGTTTTTCCGTTTCCGGGTCAAGGTCGCTGGCTACTTCGTGGATCTGATATTCCCGTTTGCAACCCGTGCAGCGCAGTCGTATCCGTCTGCATGAGCGCAAGACTTCGAGTTTGTGGGTACATTCACGGCATTGCATGGCGTTTAGCTGAGCAGCTCCTCCCTGGTGAAGATGGATTCAAGGGTGTAGCCCGCATCTGCCAGGGTCTTGATCCCCCCTTCCTGTCGTTCAACCACGGTGATGACCACGCCCACCTTGAATCCTTGCGCCTCCACCCGTTCAATGACCTTCAGCAGGGTGCCACCGGTGGTTACCACATCTTCGATGAGGGCGACCCGGCATCCTGCCGGCATGTTTGTCAGTCCTTCAATGTAGTTTCCGGTGCCGTGGCCTTTGGCCTCCTTGCGGACGATAAAGGCGGGAATAGGGTTCTTCTCAAGAAAGCTGACCACCGAGACGGCAGTGACCAGTGGGTCAGCGCCGAGAGTCATGCCGCCTACCGCTTGGATGGGTTCTTTTTGTTTGAGGATCAGTTCCAGGATCAGCTTGCCGCAGAGATAGGCCCCTTCAGCGTCCAGGGTGGTCTGTTTGCCGTCAATATAAAAATCTGAGGTCAGTCCAGAGGTAAGGGTAAAAGAACCCTGACGGTATGATTTTTCAAGGAGTATCTCCTTGAGTCGTTGTCGATCATTCATAATGAATCATTTAGTGTCGTATTTATTTGTTATTATAGTGAGGTGAAAAACATTGAATAGTATTTTCGAAAAATACTTGTTTTGCAAGGTTATGAAAAGAAAAAACTCGCAATAATGAAAAATGTTATGTTAATTTAACGGATTAAATAATCATCGTTAAGGCCAGTCTCTTTTATAAAATTTTGGAGTGAACTATGTGTGGAATTGTTGGTTATGTCGGTTCAAGACGGATTGTGCCCGTGCTTCTTGAGGGTATGCGACGCCTTGAATACCGTGGGTATGATTCAGCGGGGATTGTCTATCTGCAGGACGGACGGCTGGTGAAGTATCGGGCTGCCGGCAAACTCTCCAGTCTGGAGGCAATTATCGATGAGGCCATTGTCGCCCCCTCGCACATCGGTCTTGGTCATACCCGCTGGGCGACCCATGGCGCTCCGACCACCGAAAATGCCCATCCCCACTGTGATTGCAGCGGAAATCTGGTGGTGGTTCACAATGGGATTATTGAAAATTATCATTCCCTGCGCGAGGAGCTTCTGGCCAAGGGCCATCGTTTCAGCTCCGAGACCGACACGGAGGTGCTGGCCCATCTCATTGAAGAGAATCTGAGTGGTGATGATCTGGTGGCGGCGGTACGCAAGGCCCTGGAGCGGGTGGAGGGCTCGTATGCATTAGGGGTACTCTGGACCGGAAGGCCCGATACCTTGATTGCTGTGCGCAATCATAGCCCTCTGGTTCTTGGCGTTGATGATGGAAATGGCTCATTTCTGGCCTCGGATATTCCCGCCCTCCTGCCCTTTACCAAGCAGGTTATTTTCCTTGATGATCTTGAACTGGCAGTGCTGACTGCTGCGAGCCGCACCTTTTACTCCCTCAAGACAGGAAAAGAGATCAGCAAGGAAGTCAAGACTATTGAATGGAATGCGGCCATGGCGGAGAAAGGCGGCTATCGCCATTTCATGCTCAAGGAGATCTTTGAACAGCCTCAGGCCATTATTAATACGGTCAGTGGCCGGATCGATATAGAGACAGGGGCGGTGGAGCTGCCGGAGATTCATCTGGACGCGGAGGATCTTGAGAAAATCGACCGGATCTTTCTTGTTGCTTGTGGCACCTCCTGGCATGCGGCCCTGGTGGCCAAATATTGGATTGAAAACTGGGTTGGGATCCCGGTGGAGGTTGATATCGCCTCTGAGTTTCGCTACCGTAAGCTGTTGATAAATGATCGGGTGCTTACCGTTGCCATCTCCCAGTCCGGTGAAACCGCCGATACCCTGGCCGGTATCCGTCTGGCCAAAAAATTGGGATCAAAGATTATCACCATCTGTAATGTGGTGGGTTCCACCATGACTCGCGAGGCGGATGGGACGGTCTATACCCACGCCGGCCCTGAGATAGGAGTGGCCTCCACTAAGGCCTTTACTGCGCAACTGGCGGCCCTTTTTCTCTTTACCCTCTATCTGGGGGAACAGAAAAAGACTATTAGTGTGGAAAAACGCAAGGAGCTGGGGGAGGCCCTCATCGGGATTGCAACCGTCATTGAAACGGAACTGCCGCGGCTGCAGGAAGAGATCAAAGCGCTTGTTGACAGCTATTATGATTGTCGGGATTTTCTCTTTATCGGTCGTGGCCTCAATTTCCCCATTGCCCTGGAAGGCGCGTTGAAACTGAAAGAGATCTCCTATATCCATGCGGAAGGGTATGCCGCAGGCGAGCTCAAACATGGCCCTATCGCCCTGATTGACAAGGAAATGCCCATTCTGGCCCTAGTGCCCCGGGATGCAGTGTATCAGAAGTCCATCTCCAATGTGGAAGAGATCAAGGCCCGGCAGGGGCGTCTTATTCTTTTGGGAACCCAAGGGGACAGCCATCTGCGGACTATCTCTGAAGATGTCCTCTACCTGCCCCAGGTGCATGAAGAGATGAATCCTATTCTCTATACCATTCCGGCCCAGCTCCTCGCCTATGAGATTGCTGTCAGGCGCGGCTGTGATGTGGACCAGCCGCGGAATCTGGCAAAAAGTGTGACTGTGGAGTAAATGGTAAATTTTTTATGTTGACAAACGGATTGGAAAATCTCCTGGCTGGCTCGCTTGCAGATCTTACCGGAAAGCGGCTGGGGCTTCTTTCCAATCAGGCATCCACTGACCGGAATCTTGTGCATGCACGGGTTCTGCTCCAGCAACGATTCGGCTCCCGGTTGACCTGTCTGTTTTCCCCGCAGCATGGATTTTTCTGCGAGAAACAGGATAATATGATCGAATCGGGACATCAGACCGATCGGTTGACCGGGCTCCCGCTTTTCAGCCTTTATGGTGAAAGCCGGAGGCCATCCAAGGCCATGTTCGATCATCTCGACGTCCTGCTCATTGATCTGGTGGATGTGGGGACCAGGGTTTATACCTTTCTCTATACCATGGCCTATTGCCTGGAGGCTGCCGCTGAGTATGGCAAGCGGGTTGTGGTGCTGGATCGTCCCAACCCGGTGGGCGGGATAGCGGTTGAGGGCAATGTTCTCGATCCGGAGTGCGCCTCTTTTGTTGGACTGTATCCCCTGCCCATGCGCCATGGCCTGACCTTTGGGGAACTGGCCCTGTATCTGAATCAGGAGTTCCGCCTTGGAGCGGATCTTCAGGTGGTTCCCATGCAGGGGTGGAAGCGGTCCCTATTGTTCAGGGATACCGGTTTCCCCTGGGTCTTTCCCTCTCCTAATATGCCGACGCCGGAAACGGCCCTGGTCTATCCGGGTCAGGTGATCTGGGAGGGAACTAATATCTCGGAGGGCCGGGGCACCACCCTGCCTTTTGAGCTGTTTGGGGCCCCATTCTGGGAGCATGATCAGATTTTGCAGGCCCTGGCGCAGACCGATCTACCGGGCTGCTTTCTGCGGCCGCTGGTCTTTGAACCGATCTCCGGCAAGTGGGCGGGCCACGCCTGTGTTGGTTTTCAGCTCCATGTGACCAACGCCCGGACGTTCTTGCCGTACCGGACCAGTCTGGCCTTATTGCAGGCGACCTTGCAGTTGTATCCTGAAGATTTCCGGTATAAAGAGCCGCCCTACGAGTATGAATATGAGCGACTGCCTATGGATCTGATTCTGGGGGATCAAAAGGTGCGCCAGGAGCTTGAGGCCGGGCTGCCATTTTGTGAGCTTGAGGCCGGTTGGCAGGAAGGGTTGCAGGAATTCCAACAGGTACGGGAAAAGTATTTTTTGTATCAAAAATAATCTTCCCTCATTGCAATAGACGAGTATGAAGATGTTTTGTCTCATAGGAAATGATCAAAACAATTATTAATAAAGCATTTTGGGTTTAAGTAGCTCTTATCGGGCTATATTTAATATTTATCGAGTTGGGGATGCTCGTCAGTGAATCTCATGCTTTTAGTGGGGCTGGCATTCTTTTCTTTATTGTATTTATAGGTACAGGTTTTTTCCTGTTTTCCTTCGGCTTGTCAAAATTACGTGTAAAGCCTAAACGGGGAAATAATGGATAAAAAAAGTATATAAAAAAGAGTAGGTTAGAGTGAGAAAAAGGATGGGTGTGGAAGTGAAAAGTGTTTTGTTGCGGCAGTTGGCCGAGTTGGTACAGGGCGAGTTGGTCGGCAATGGGGATGTGAAGATTCATGAGTTAAATGCCCTGGAGACAGCAGGAGCAGGGGCGATCAGCTTTCTGGCCCAGGCGAAGGCGAAGGATGAGGCCTCTCTGGCGGCAACTGCCGCCTCGGCAGTGATTGTGCCTATGGCTATTGAGACTGCAGCAGTGCCCATTATCCGGGTGCGCGATCCTTATCTGGCCGCAGCCCTTATCCATACCCATTTGCTGGCAACCCCTTTTCTGGCCACCGGGGTGCACCCCACGGCCCATGTGGGAGAGCAGACGGTGCTGCCGGAGCAAATCTCCATTGCCCCTCTGGCGGTGATTGGTCAACGGGTGCGCCTTGGCCAGCGGGTGACTATTGAATCGGGGGTGGTGATCGGTGATGATGTGCAGATCGGTGATGATACCAGCATCATGGCCAATGTGACGGTGCGGCATGGCTGTCGGATCGGCTGCCGGGTGACTATTCACCCGGGAACGGTGATTGGCAGCGATGGCTATGGCTATGCCACCGATAGCAGAGGGTGTCATGTGAAACGGCCGCAGGTGGGAATTGTCCAGATCGATGATGATGTGGAGATCGGCGCCAATGTCTGTATTGATCGGGCCACCTTTGGCAAGACCTGGATCAAGGCTGGAACCAAGATTGATAATCTGGTTCAGGTGGCCCATAATGTGGAGGTCGGCGAAAATTGTTTACTCGTGGCCCAGGTAGGTATTTCCGGCTCAACAAGCCTTGGCCGTAATGTGGTTCTTGGCGGTCAGGCTGGCCTTTCCGGGCATATTCACCTGGAGGATGGGGTGATGGTGGCAGCCCAGAGTGGGGTGCATAATAATCAATCTCGGGGTGCCGTTATCGGCGGCACTCCCGCCATGCCCATGAAGAAATTTGCCCGGGTTGTTGCCGCCATGGGGAAATTGCCGGAAATAGTAACCGAGTTGCGACGTATGCGTAAAGAGATCGCCGCGTTACAAGGTGTAAGGGAAGAATAATGATAATAGGAGAACGGAATATGTCGGAAACAGTCATTCCTGAAAAAATAGATATCCTGGAGATATTGAGGCTCCTGCCCCATCGCTATCCCTTTGTGATGGTGGACCGGATCCTGACGATCACTCCAGACAAGGATATTGTTGGGTTGAAGAATGTCACTTTTAATGAGCCGTTTTTTCAGGGGCATTTTCCCGGACGGCCTGTCATGCCAGGCGTCTTGATTCTGGAGGGAATGGCCCAGGTGGGCGGGGTCTTGGCCTTTTATTCCGAGCCGGAGAGTATTGGCAACAAGGTGCTCTATTTTGTGGGCATTGACAAGGCCCGTTTTCGCCAGCCAGTAACGCCGGGGGATCAGATTCACTTCAAGCTGGAGCTTTTGAAAAAGCGGCGGGGAATCTGGCAGATGGCAGGTCAGGCCTATGTGGAAGAAAAACTTGTGGCGGAGGCCGAGTTGATGGCGTCGTTTGGTTAGGAGCCGTTACGAAATAACCATTGTATTTATAACCATTTCGTTACGGCTCCTTATGCCGTTCACGGTATTTCAATGTTGCAGTTATTTTGTTACAACGGCTTAGATGTGTTTTTGGGGATCGTTTCCTGGTGCGGTGTGATTGTCGACTGCAAGGTCGTCAGCTCTTTTATGCAATGACGATCTTGTAGTCTTTGATTTTGCTTAACAGGGAAGGATAGCTTATCTCCAACAACTTTGAGGCCTGCACGCGATTGCCCTTTGTCTCTTGCAATGCCTTGGCAATGATCTTTTCTTCCATTACTTTCTGAGCCTCTTTCAGGGAGAAACCAGTAAAGAACTGTTCAAAACATTCTGCTGGAGCTGTTTGCACAAGATAGGACGGCAATTGTTCCAGACCAATGGTTTGATCTTCCGCCAGCACAATCCCCCTCTGGATGATGTTTTCCAGCTCCCGCACATTGCCGGGCCAGGTATGAGTCAAGAGCCTGGCCATGGCCTCAGGTGTTATTGAGGCAATATCCCTTCCCAGGGTTCTGTTAAATTTTTTTAGGCTCTGTTCCCGTTAAGTGTTGAAAAATAAGCAATGGTTCTTATCTTTTTGATATATCACAAGAAGGAGGGAACCATGGAGAACGAGTCCTTTTCTAAATTGTTAGTTCAA
>CAISPV010000029.1 GCA_903887485.1 uncultured Desulfobulbaceae bacterium
AAAGGGGCCGCGTTTGTCGGCATGGCACTTGTAACAGAGCAGGTTGTTGCTCTCGGCATTGATCATGTGGGGGGTAAGGGTGCCATGGGTGTTGTGGCAGTCGGAACATTTGACCTTGCCTTCGATAATGGGATGATGCGATATCTTGTTGGCATCGGAACGGATATCTTTGTGGCAGCCGAAGCAGACTTCCGGTTGTTTTACCGTGGAGCGGGGCTGATGGATATCATGGCAGGAGATACAGGCGACATCATTCTTCTTGTGCGCCCCCATGTCCCACATGGCCAGATTGGCCGATTTGTCATGGCAGCCAAGGCACTGGTTGTTGAGCTCTTCGGCGGTATGTCCACTGTTTTTACAGAAGGCAATGACCGTGTTCTTGGATTGACCGTCAAGATGTTGATCAGTGGAACCGTGGCAGGATTGACAGTTGTTTTTTCCTTGCCAGATTTTGGAGTGGAAGGATGAATTAAAGCTTGCCACCGCCTGCTCATGACATTCCACACAGGGTGCCCCTTTTTCCGCTCCAAAGGCTATCGGCGTTGAATAAAAACCGAGCATAATGCCGCTAAAAAGTAGCAGGGCACAACAATTTGACCATTGCAAAAACTTTGGTGCAAATCTTAACATACTCATCCTCCATTTTCTTTAAACTGCTTTCTTGTTAAGCAACAAAAACTACCCAGCAAAACATAGTGTTGTCTCTATTAGATACTTGCGGCGTATCAAATTGCAAGTATCATTACTAAAATCTATATTTTTTCTACCCCCCATCCCCAATTGTCAAACCCGAATGCTGCCGCCACCAGAACTGAACAACGAGCACCATGGAGCCCCGGCACTTCTGTTTTATGATTGACAAGTTGCAACCGCCTGATTATTCATTTTCAAATCTTGAGGTTAGGCTCGTTACGAGATGAATAACATTTTTCACACAGGAAAAATCATGCATAAAATTAAATTATCATTATTTTATACTCTTACTCTTTTATTCCTTCTATCTGGAGAAACAGTCATGGCAGAGATGCAACTGAAAGATGGCCTGTACGCCAAATTTATCACAGCCAAGGGCAATATTATCTGCGCCCTGGAATTTGAGAAAACCCCCCTGACCGTCGCCAACTTTGTCGGCCTGGCCGAAGGCACCAAGCAGCTTGGCGGCGGTACCGGTAAAGGAGGCGCCAGATTTTATGACAATCTGACCTTTCATCGTGTTATCCCCGACTTCATGGTTCAGGGTGGCTGCCCCCTCGGAACCGGCACCGGCGGCCCCGGCTATACCTTCCCTGACGAGTTTGACCCTACCCTGAAACATAGCGGCCCCGGCATCCTCTCCATGGCCAATGCCGGACCTGGCACCAATGGCAGCCAGTTTTTCATCACCCATGTCGCCACCCCATGGCTGGACGGAAAGCACACTGTCTTTGGCCATGTGGTTGAAGGTCAGGACGTGGTCAATAAAATCAAGGGTAATGACAAACTGACATCCGTGGAAATCATCCGCGTAGGCGCCAAGGCACTGGCCTTTAAAAGTGACCAGGCAGCTTTTGACGCCTTGCTTGCCGGTATGGACAAGCGAGCGAAAGAAAAAGAGCTGTCAACCATGGAGTCACAAGTCAAACAGATCAAGCAACAATGGCCAAATGCCATCACCACCCCTTCCGGCCTCCAGTATGTAGTCGTCCAAAAAGGCACGGGGACAGGCACCCCCGCTTCCGGCACCATGGTCAAGGCTCACTATACCGGCAAGCTGCTGGACGGCACCAAGTTTGACAGCTCCATTGACCGTGGTGAGCCCATCAGCTTTCCCGTTGGCCAAGGCCGGGTGATTAAAGGATGGGATGAAGCCTTTCTGGCCATGACCAAAGGCGAGAAACGGGTCCTCATCATCCCGGCAAAGCTTGGCTATGGCCCATCAGGACGCGGCCCTATCCCCCCCAACTCTACTATGATCTTTGACGTGGAACTGGTTGATTTTTAGGTGTCGTTGCTACAGCGAGCAAGGTTTTTTTCTTGCTCGCTGTAGCTTACGACACCTTATGCCGCCTTCACGAAACAGCCAATCCCTTCCGGCTGTTTCGTGAAGGCGGCATCTTACAGATAACGCAGAAAACAACATACCAGG
This sequence comes from uncultured Desulfobulbaceae bacterium, assembly GCA_903887485.1. Classification (GTDB taxonomy): domain Bacteria; phylum Desulfobacterota; class Desulfobulbia; order Desulfobulbales; family Desulfocapsaceae; genus UBA2270. The sequence continues at coordinate 2,126 of CAISPV010000029.1, forward strand.
AGCCGTTCCTGGCAATTCAAATGACAAAAGGCCCTATCTGAAAACAGATAGGGCCTTTTGTCATTTAGCAGTCACGCTCCACCGCTCTTTTTAATATTTCAACCCCACCCGCTCACGCACCAGGTCAAGCGTCACCATAGCCTTGGCGCGTGCCTTGGCGGCTCCTTTCCTCAGGATCTCCCGCAACATGGCAGGATCAGCAAGATATTCAGCCTTTTTTCTCCGCGCCTCGGCGAAATAATCACTGATCAGATCCAGCAGTTCCAGCTTGATATAACCATAGGCCGCGCCGCCATTCACATAGAGATCACGCACCTCCTGCAATCGTTCTGGCGCAGCAAAGAGTTTCAGCATGGCAAAGAGATTGCATTTATCAGGATCCTTAGAATCCTCAACCGGGGTGGCATCGGTCTCAATGGCCATGATCCTTTTCTTCAAGGCGGTTCCTTCCAGAAAGATCGGAATGGTATTGCCATAAGACTTGGACATCTTTCGCCCGTCCAGGCCGGGGACTGTGGCCATTACCTTATTGATAACCGGTTCCGGCACGACAAAGGTCTCGCCAAAGAGATGATTAAACTTCTGGGCCAGGTCACGGGCCACCTCCAGATGCTGTTTCTGATCCTGCCCGACCGGAACCTGATCCGCCTGATAAAGCAGGATATCAGCGGCCATGAGCACGGGATAGGAAAAAAGCCCATGACTGGGCTCAATGCCATTGGCCACTTTATCCTTATAGGAATGACAGCGTTCAATCAGGCCCATGGGCGCGATAGTGGACAGTATCCAGGTCAGTTCACACACCTCCGGCACATCCGACTGCACCCAGAAGGTACAGCGTTCAGGATCAAGCCCCAAGGCCAGGAAATCGGCGGCGGCCTCAAGGGTGCCGGTCGCAAGACGATTACGGTCATGAACCGAAGTCATGGCATGCAGATCAACGATAAAGACATACAGATCCGAACTCTCCATCTGCGAGATCATGGTCTGCATCATGCCAAAGTAGTTGCCGATATGAAGCTGGCCGGACGGTTGAATTCCAGATAAAATTTTCATGATAATCAATAATTATAAAGAGATATAGAACAAGAAAATGCACGCAGCACCTTTAAGAACATTGAGACAAGGCACCATACCGTAAAAACAAAAAAAAAGGGAGCGAGAAAAACCTCTTTCCTCACTCCCTTTTTTTCAACCTTGCTTCCAAAGTTGGCTTGGCTTGACTTACAGCCCTCGCTCTTACTTCTTGTCGTCTTTGACCTCTTCAAAGTCGGCATCGACCACATCGTCATCTTTTGGTGCAGCACCTGCGCCACCACCGGCCGCATGTTCAGCACCAGCCCCCTGAGAGGCTTGGGCATACATGAGTTCAGCCAGCTTATGCGAGGCTGTGGTCAGCGCCTCAACGGCACTCTTCAAGGCGTCAATATCATCACCAGCGACAGCAGTCTTTACCTTCTCAACCTCTTTTTCGACCTTGGCCTTGGTCTCGGCATCGACCTTGTCACCAAGCTCCTTGAGACTCTTCTGGGTCGCATGAATCATGGCATCGGCGTTATTCCGGGTATCAACCAGCTCCCGCCGCTTATGATCCTCCTCGGCATGCAACTCGGCATCGCGGGTCATCTTCTCAATATCCTCTTTGGAAAGACCGGAAGAAGCGGTAATGCGGATAGACTGCTCCTTACCGGTCCCCAGGTCTTTGGCGGAGACATGGAGGATACCATTGGCATCAAGATCAAAGGAGACCTCAATCTGGGGAACCCCACGTTGGGCCATGGGGATATCCGACAACTCAAAACGTCCAATGGTCTTATTATCCTGAGCCATCTCTCGCTCACCCTGCAAGACATGGATGGATACCGCCGGCTGATTATCAGCCGCCGTCGAGAAGATCTGGCTCTTCTTGGTGGGGATAGTGGTATTCTTCTCGATCAGTTTGGTGGACACCCCGCCCAGGGTCTCGATGCCAAGAGAGAGAGGAGTAACGTCAAGGAGAAGCACATCCTTGACATCACCACCCAAGACGCCGCCCTGGATAGCCGCGCCGATGGCCACGACCTCATCAGGATTCACGCCTTTATGCGGCTCCTGGCCGAAGATTTCCTTGACCTTGGCCTGAACCTTGGGCATGCGGGTCATCCCGCCGACCAGGATGATCTCGTTTATATCCTTGGCAGTCAGTCCGGCATCTTTCAACGCCGTGCGACAGGGGGCAACAGTCCGCTCAATCAGGTCATCAACCAGGCTCTCAAGTTTTGCCCGGCTCAGCTTGATATTCAGATGCTTGGGACCTGAAGCATCGGCCGTGATAAAGGGCAGATTAATATCGGTCTCCATGGTGGTGGAGAGTTCCATCTTGGCCTTTTCCGCCTCTTCCTTCAAGCGCTGGAGCGCCATTTTATCCTTACGCAGATCAATGCCCTGACTCCGATTAAACTCATCGGCCAGCCAGTTGACAATCCGCATATCAAAGTCTTCACCACCGAGAAAGGTATCCCCGTTGGTCGATTTTACCTCAAAAACACCTTCCCCGATCTCGAGGACGGAGATATCAAAAGTGCCGCCGCCAAGATCAAAGACCGCAATCTTTTCCTCGCCTTTTTTGTCAAGACCATAGGCCAAAGCGGCAGCTGTCGGCTCGTTGATGATCCGCAGCACATTCAGTCCTGCAATCTTGCCGGCATCTTTGGTGGCTTGACGCTGGGCATCATTGAAATAGGCAGGAACCGTGACCACGGCGTCAGTAACCTCTTCTCCCAGATATTCTTCGGCGGTCTTCTTCATCTTGCCCAAGATCATGGCTGAGATCTCGGCTGGGGTATAGCTCTTACCGTCCACTTCAATGTTGGCCGCACCGCCTTTGCCTGACACAATCTTGAACGGGCTGATCTCAACAGACTTCTTCACCTCAGCATCATTAAAATTACGGCCGATCAAGCGCTTGACCGCATACAGGGTCCGCTCAGGATTGGTGACGGCCTGACGCTTGGCAACCTGTCCGACAATACGTTCATTATTATCACTGAAGGCCACAATCGAAGGGGTTGTCCGGTTACCCTCGACATTAGTAATTACCTTGGGATCGCCACCTTCCATAATGGCCACGCATGAGTTGGTCGTTCCCAGATCTATTCCAATTATCTTTCCCATGATAGTATCTCTCCTTGTCTCAAGATATAAAAAGAGGTCATTTTGTCCTCTTTGCTCAAATAACCTTTGTTGTCAATTTCATCAATCACCCTTGATTCCAGCATAAGGCCTTCATCTTTCAGGCAGAATTTATAATGTGCATTATCCTGTTTTTGTCAAGAGAAGCGCACATCCTTTCCCTTTTCAAAGCAGAAATCAAGACCCGGCCTTGCCTGATGAGACAATCACCTTGGCAACACGCAGCAGACGGTCTTTATAATAATAGCCTTTTTCAAACTCAGCCACCACATGACTGGCCGGAACAACATCACTGGCCTCCATGACCAGGGCCTCCTGAACATTTGGATCAAATGGCTGACCAACACTGGCGACAGACTTTACCTCAAACTTCTCTAATGTCGCCAACAGGCTTTTCAAGGTAAGCTGCACGCCTTCCAGCAGGGCCGCCAGATTCTTCTCCGCATCCACTCCCGCAACCACGCCCTGGGCAAGCGCTCGTTCCAGATTATCAACAACGGGCAGAATCTCTCGCAAAACAGACTCACCAGCATACTTCATGGCCGCATTGCGATCCCGCTCCATCCGCTTTTTATAATTGTCAAAATCAGCGGCGGCCCGCAACATCTTATCGCGGAACCCAGCTATTTCTTCCTGGGCGGCAATCAGCTTGTCCTCCCCAGCCAATCCGGTATCCTCAGCGGCTTCCGCTTCTGATTCTTCAGATGCGCCCTGTTCCATCTTTTCCAGAACCTCTTCCTTCTCTTGCTCTTTCCCCACCTGCTCCTCCAATTTCTGACATCACAAGACACCCACAACCACACCAAAGCATCCAATGTTTCATGAACGCCTGTTTTTATTGATTTACAACGCGTAACGAACAATAAGTAGCCCCATTTTCATTGTCAAGACAGGAAAAGACGAACACCTTTTATTGCTACTTCTTGTTCTTTTTTATACAAACTCACTCTCATCAGCAGCGAACGGTCAAGCCGTCCCTCTGGACGAAAAGATAATTTTCCAAGGTTCCCTTGAGATTTAAGACAAAAGACAATATAGTGCCACGATAGTGCTACAAAATATCAGAAACATCTTTCCAGCAATAACATTAAATTATAGCGGAGCAGCAATATGGAATTTGAACCTAAATGGATAGCTTGGGAGATAACCAGACGATGCAACCTGAAATGCGTCCACTGCCGCTCTTCTTCCACCCTTGAGGCGGATGATCATCCAGACTTCCCTTTCACCGAGGCCACCCGCATCCTCGACGATATCGTTTCGTATGCCAATCCGGTTGTTGTACTTTCCGGCGGAGAACCGCTATTGCGCAAAGATGTCTTTGAGATCGCCCAATATGGCACTGACAAAGGCCTGCGCATGTGTCTCGCCACCAACGGCACCTTGGTGACCCAGGATATCTGCACCAAGATCAAAGACGCCGGCATTAAAATGGTATCGCTCAGTCTGGACGGAGCCAAGGCCGAAACCCACGACAATTTCAGGAATCAGGCGGGCGCCTTTGCCGGAACCATGAACGCCATCCGCCTCTTTAATGAAAACAAGATTCCCTTCCTGATCAACTCCTCCTTTACCGCCCGCAACCGGGAAGAGATCCCGGAAATCTACAAACTGGTCAAATCCCTTGGCGCCTCAGCCTGGTACATGTTCATGATCGTGCCCACCGGCCGCGGTGAGGATATCATGGACGAACTGATCCCGGAAAAGATGTATGACGAGATCCTGGAATGGCATTACCAGGTGGAAAAAGAAGAGAACGAACTTCTGATGCGCCCAACCTGCGCCCCCCACTACTACCGGATCGTTAGGCAAAAGGCCAAAGAAGAGGGCAGCGTCTTTAAACGGCGCAATCTGAAATTTTCGACAGGCGGCTCCAAAGGCTGTCTGGCCGGCCAGCTCATCTGCCTGATTGACGTGGACGAAAACATCCTGCCCTGCAGCTATTTCCCCAAGTCTGCCGGCAACCTCAAAGAACTCTCCTTCAAAGAAATTTGGGAGGATTCAAGCCTGTTCCATGAACTGCGCGACTTCAAGGGCTACAAAGACAACTGCGGGCGCTGTGAATATGTCAATGTCTGCGGCGGCTGCCGGGCACGGGCCTACGCCATGACCGGCGACTATCTGGCTCAGGAACCTTTTTGCAGTTATGTGCCTGGGAAAAAAACTCCCATTGAAATTTAATGATTCGTTCATCGCTCCTTGGCAAGTAACAGATCTTTCACCTATCAACTTTCACCTTATAACTCAATCATGAATGATACCTTCCTCAAGGCCTGCCGCGGTGAAAAAACCAGCTATACCCCCATCTGGATGATGCGCCAGGCCGGACGTTACCTCCCTGAATATCAAAAGGTCCGCGGCAACGTCACCTTTCTTGAACTGTGCAAATCGCCGGAGCTGTGCGTGGAGGTGACCCTGCAACCCGTTGACATCCTGGGTGTGGATGCGGCGATCCTTTTCTCTGACATTCTTATCCCCATGGAAGCCATGGGCGCTCCCCTCACCTTCTCTGAGGGCCATGGCCCCATCTTCTCGGAACCCATCCGCAACCAGGCCGCCCTTGACCGGCTCATTGTGCCGGACCCGGACATCCACACCGGTTTTGTCATGGAGACCATCCGTCTCCTGCGCAAGGAGCTGAAGGTGCCCCTGATTGGTTTTTCCGGCGCGCCCTTCACCCTGGCCACCTATCTGATCGAAGGCGGTTCCTCCAAGGTCTTCTGGGAGACCAAGAAGATGATGTTCACCGAACCCACCCTCTTCCATAACCTGATGGAGAAGATCACCGAATGCACCAGCCTTTACCTCCTGGCCCAGGCACGGGCCGGCGCTCAGGCCCTGCAGATCTTTGATTCCTGGGCGGGAGTTCTAGCCCCTTGCGATTTTAAAGAATTTGCCCTGCCCTATGTGCAACGGATCATCCGCGACCTGCAACCAACCGGCCTGCCTATCATCTATTTTGCCAACAACGGAGCAACCCTGCTTGAGCTTTCAGTTCAATCCGGCGCCGATGTCCTGGGACTGGACTGGCGGATCAACATTGGCGATGCCATTAAACAGGTGGGAAACAAGGCAGTCCAGGGCAATATTGACCCCTTTGCCCTGATGCTGCCCAAAGACAAACTGCGCCAGCGCATCCAGAACCTGCTGAATGGGGCCAAAGATGCCCATGGCCATATCTTTAATCTGGGACATGGCATCCACCAGTTTACCCCGCCGGACCAGGCCAGGATTGCCATTGATGCCGTCCATGAACTGAGCGCCCGATAAGAAAGGACATTTTAAGCACAACGATATGAGCGAACCGATTCCATCCATAGCCCAATGTCTGGCCTTGATGGATCGGTATGCCATGTTCGACAATATCCGGGCCCACTCCCTGACCGTGGCCAGGGTAGCTGAAACGCTGTTGACTGGTATGGCGGAAACAAGGGTATCCAGCACGAACGTGCCGGATACAGATCTGGTGCTGGCTGGGGCCCTGCTCCATGACATTGCCAAAACGCTCTGCCTGGGCAATCAATGCGACCATGCCAGGATAGGACGCGATATCTGCCTGGAACTTGGCTATCCGGCCATTGGCGAGATCGTCAGGGAACATGTGGTACTCAAGGATTTCTCAATCGAGCGTTACGCCCAAGGGATCTTTTTTGCCAAAGAAATTGTCTATTATGCCGACAAACGGGTCCGCCACGACAGCATTGTCTCCTTGCATGAACGGATGGCCTATATCATTGAACGTTACGGCAACCAAGACAATTTTCGCCACCAACAGATTGAAGAAAATTTTCAACGCTGCCGGATTCTGGAACAACATCTCTTTTCCCATATAAACTTTGCCGCAACTGAACTGGCAGACAAGGTTGCAACAAAGAGAACACCTCACGATTTAAATTTGACGACAAGAGAATGAATAGGTTCTTCGCTATTCCAATTGGCAGCACCAAGCCTTCCCGGCATTGTTCATGGTAATTCCTCTGCCGAGACTTATTATCTCTGACTGACCTTTCTACCAGCGGCAAAGGCCTTCAGATTGACTTCCTTAAATCTGGTCGGCACCCAGGCGCTGACAATCCCCTCATACACTGATGAATCCATGGGCAGAAAGGTGGAGCAGCGCCGCCCATCACCACATTGGCGGTTCGCACCTCGCCCACTTCCCGCGCCAGAGTAATGGCCTCATTGCCGGACATCCAGATAGAATCACCCCCAAGCGCCACCACGCTAACCCATGAATTTTATGTACAAAAAACGTAACAACTTGAGTGTTTAGTCTGAAGGCTGAAGTATATCAATCATCATGCATTATTTATCCCTAAAAACCTTCGGCCTTCAGTCTATCTATCTGAGCAGCTACTTCTCCGGCGCCTTAAACTGCAAAGGATAAACCAGCAGCATCGACTCATCGGCGGTCAGCACATCGCCAAAACTCCCCTGGGCAACAACACCGACATACAACTGTTCAACACCATCCTTGAGTGGCAGATGATGAGAACGGGCGTCATAATCCACCACATATCCACCGACCTTTCTGGTCCTCCAGAGTTCCTGGAGTCCGGCACCATTCCACTTCATCCCGATCATGGTCCCAGACTCAAAGACCTGGCTGCTGCGAACCAGACTGGTCCAGGTAGGGGTATTGGCGTTGATAATGATGTCATCAACACCATCCCCATCAACATCCGTGACCAGGATCCGTGAAGGGATATACAGCTCTTCAAAGAGGACATCCCCATCAACCTCCTTGGTGGCCCCTCTTCTGGCGCCGGTCTGCTGCATCATCTGCATGGCCGACTTCCCGCCGATAAACCGTTTAGTAGCGCCATAACGCTCTTCGCTCTTCCACAGCACCTTGCCGCTCTGCTTCATCACCACCAACTTGTTCCACTTATCAAGAACCACCACCTCCCACTCGCCATCGCCATCAAGATCCGCAAAGGCGAAATCAAAGATATTCACCCCGGCAGGCACCGGCAGACGCTCCCCGCCAACAAGCTGCGAGCCTTCCTGAGTCAGGATATAGATAGGACCGCTGATAGCCACGCCCTCCGTTCCCGCCTTCTGACCAGCCAGCACCATCCCGAGTCCAGGCACCTTGACCGGGCGGATATAATAGCGGGCATCATCAAAAAGGGTGGCAAACTCCTTGCCGTTCCATTCGACCGCCATGGAGCCGGGCATGGTGGGATCAGCAGCGCTGATATAGATCTCGGCCTTGCCATTGCCATTGAGATCGGCGACATTCACGGCATGAATCTTGTAACGGGCCAGGGGTTTGATCTGGGCAAACTCAACAAGGCGCCCCTCATTCAATTTATACACTACGACCTTTTCCCGATCAGCCATCACCACTTCCAGCGCGCCATCGCCAAACAGATCACCAATGGCCATTGCTTCCAGAGAAAGCGGCACATTGCGGGTCTTGAAAAATTGGCTGGAACCCTCACTCCACAGCAAAGATGAGTTCCCCAAACCGGCTGTGGCCCTGAAGGTACGATCAGGATGGGCTGTCTGCAGGGCCCCTGACTCCGCACCGGCAACCGCCGCTGCTGGTGCCGCTCCACCGCCGGGCCGCTTTTTCCCAAAGGTCTTTTCCAGCACTGACCAGGCCAGGTTATCAATGGCGGTCATCATCTCCCCTTCCTTGGCAGCTGTCGCATAAAAGGTTTCACTACTCTTGGTTGCCGCCGAATAGACGCGGGCATCAAAACTCATGCCGCCGCCAAGCGAGGTGACACTCCCATACAGGAGATAGTCCGCCCCCATCTTTCCTGCCAGAGCCGCCACCTGATTTGGATCGACCTTGCCCCCTGCCCCCACAGCCGCATCCACTGTTTTTTTATCAACCGCAACGACCCCGGCCTCCGCCGCCAAACGACTGGCCAGCATCTCGCCCAGGCCATCGCGAAGATAGGACATATCCTTGGAGGCATTCACCGTGAAAGGAAGAAAGGCAACTGCCGAATGCTTTTCCGCGGCATGGGCCGAAGCGACGGAGAGGAGGAGAGCAAGCAGGATGCACAGACAAGAGAGACGACACGGCGAATAGATTTTCATAATTTATCCCATGCAAGAGAGGATGAACAGGGTATGCAGACAACTAAAGCTGCAGTGAATGACAATGCAAACAAAACCTTTTTCCCAAACAACTATTATTTGTTACTGCAAGAAGCCATTCTGAACAACTGACGTCTTTCTGAACATTCCTTCATAAAGACCGCTCTTCCGCCAGAGCCCTCCCTGGAGCAGGGCTATACCAAGCAAGCGAGACGAGACTCCGGCCGGCCTTGATTATGTAGGCAGAGAACAGCATCTCTGAACTTGACCAGACAAAACAGGGTACCCCGGAATACGGAAAACCGGTAACTATTTTTAACAAAGGACCGGCAAAGAATGACGGAGTAAAATCGCTCGCCGAAGTCTTTTGTATTGAGGATGCCTGCCAGGATAAAGCGGTTTGACATTCGATTTTTTCTCTGCCTATAATACCGAGATGCATGTCTTGTAGAGACGAGTGAACAATGAGCAACAAAAATACGGGTGGGGGGAAATAAGAATGGTGGATGAAGAGGGAGACGGAAGTTCGACGAAGACTAGGGGAGCCGGGAGAGGGGGATTAAATGTGGTGTCCCCTCTCTTCCTTATTATTTTAATTGTGTGTCTTCTTGTGGGGTGTGGTGAAAAATACTCAACTCAAGGCCGCGCACTGTCAAAAAAAATTGATGACTATTTGATTAGTCGTGGAATATGCTCAACGGTCAAGGATTGTAACGTAAAATTCGAAACTTACGAAGGACATGGAAATCAAGTTAATTATAGTATATATAATCCCAAAGATCGCAAGGGGTTGGCTGTGTTGATTGAATTTGTAATTGAAAATGGTATTCAAATCACGGGTGGAGTTCCGATCTCCATATCAGTTTACCCAAAATCAAGAAAGGACTATGGAAACTTCATTTTCAATCCTGAAACTATTATAAAAGTGGAGGTAATCAAATGAGAGCATCAATTCAAATGCAGAGGTGCCCTTGCCTCTGTTTCCACCCCCAAGATCAAGGCGTCAAAAAACCGGCCTCGACATCCTCAATCTCCCCCTGCGCCTCTTCCCACTGACCGTACCAACGCTCCAGATGGCTTTTACATTGGTCGTATTCGCTACTGGTCCTGGCCCAGGCTTGCTCATTGTAATAAAGTTCCGGGTCAGCCATCAGGAGTTCCAGCTCCTCTTTGCGAACTTCCAGGCTGGCGATCTGTTTTTCCGCCTCTTCCGCCTTTTTCTTCCAGGGGGCAAGCTTACGGCTGCGCTCCTTCCGTTCCAGGGCCTCCTGCTGCCGCTTCTCCTTTTTCGATTCCCGTGAATGTTCAACCTCGCTGCCATCTCCAGGTGCCTGGGTCTGGGCCGCCGCGCCCTTCTTTTCTTCATTCGCCAGGCCTATCTTGTGCAGATATTCGGTTATATTCCCTTCATAAATAGCCACCTGGCCGTCTTTGACCTCCAGCACCTTGTTGACAAAGCTATCCAAGAAATAGCGGTTATGCGAAACGACAACGATACAGCCGTCATACTGGGCCATGGCCTCCTGCAGCACCTCCTGGGAACTGATATCGAGATGGTTGGTCGGCTCATCCAGGAGCATCAGATTGGCCGGTTTGGCAATCATCTTGGCCAGGGCCAGCCGACTCTTTTCACCGCCGGACAACACTGCCACCTTCTTATCCACCTCTTCGCCCCTGAACAGAAATGCCCCCAGCAAAGAACGCGTCCGGGTAACCGTCAGATCGGCGCCGGAGAGCGCCATGGTCTCCAGGGCCGACAGGGTAGGCGACAATTCCTGGGCCTGATGCTGACCGAAATAGGAGAGCTGCACATTATGACCCAGCTTGATCTCACCGGCGTCATACTCCAGTTGACCGCCAATGATCTTGAGCAGGGTTGACTTGCCGGCGCCATTGACCCCCACCACCGCCACCTTGTCGCCCCGCTGTAGTTGCAGATTGACATCGCGAAAGACCTGCCGCCCCTGATAGCTTTTGCTCAACCCCTCAATCTCCAGGACATCACGTCCGGAAGGGGGAGCGGGCGGAAAGGTGAAGCGAATCTGCTGTTCATCGTCGGATAACTCGATCATATCAATCTTGTCAAGCTGCTTGACCCGGCTCTGCACCTGCTTGGCCTTGGTGGATTTGGCCCGGAAGCGCTCAACAAAACGCATGGTCTGCTTGATCTTGGCCTGCTGATTATCATAGGCGCCCTTTTCGATAATCCGCCGCTCCGCCTTTTCCTTGATATAATAGGAGTAGTTCCCCTTGTAGACCGATAGCCTGCCCAGGCTCAACTCCCAGGTCGCTTTGGTTATCTTGTCCAAGAAAGTCCGGTCATGGGAGATAATCACCATCGCCCCCTGACAGGAGCGAAAGAACTCCTCCACCCAGGTCAGCGACTCCAGGTCCAAATGGTTGGTCGGCTCATCGAGAAGCAGCAGAGAAGGCGAGACCAGCAGCATCTTGGCCAGCATCAGGCGCATGACCCAGCCGCCGGAAAAGCTGGTCACCGGCGCCTCCATGTCCGTCTGTTTGAAGCCCAGCCCCAGCAACACCTTTTCCACCCTGGCCCGAATGGTATAGACATCATGCCCTTCCAGTTGATGCTGCAGCTCCCCCTGCCGCTCCACCATAGCCGCAAAAAGTTCAGACTCCTGATCCGTCACCGCCAGTTGATCATGGAGAAAATCCGCTTCCTTCTGCAGGGTAAGGATCTCATCAAAGGCACTTTCCGCCTCCTGGTACAAGGTATTCTTTGAAACCAGGGCGCTGCTTTCCTGGGGCAGGTAGCCCACGGTAAAATGTTTGGATTTTGTTATCACCCCGTCATCACAGGCGGCAACCCCGGCCATAATCTTGAGCAGGGTGGACTTGCCGGCCCCATTGACCCCGACCAGACCAATCCGGTCGCCGGCATGGACCCGCTGGGAGATATCCTTGAACAAATGTTTCTCGCCAAAGCGGACATCAAGATGATTAATTGACAGCATAGAGCAATGTTCCTCGTTTCATTTCATTATCCGTTCTGATTTCCAATCGGTCGGCCAATCCCAACCGCTCAAATCGTTGTATATTCAATCGTTTCATCCCGATAACCGCAGAGAGATCACGCGGAGAGATCTGTATTGTTACCCGTTTGCCAATTGGGCATGAGGCCAGCACGGGCCGAATCCTCTGCAGCCAGATCCTGCTGGCCACCAGTTCGCCAAAGGCCGGATGATACGGCCCGGCCAGCAGCTCACGCTCCAGCGATTCTGAGGGTTGCAGACCAATGCGCACCACCCGGATTGTTGCCGCCGTCAGCATTTCCTTGGCCCGACAGGTCAGGGCGATGGCCCGGTTCATGGACAGAGGCCGATACTCACCCCGTTTGTACATCTCCGCAAGTTCGGCATGGGCAACCACCAGGACCGGATAGAGACGGACAAAGGCCGGCGCAAGAGTTACCACCTCCCGTACCGTCCGTAAAAAGGAACCCGTCGTCTCCAGGGGTAGACCAGGCATCAGTTGAATCCCCACCTCCAGCCCTGCCGCTTGCAACAGGGCCACAGCCCGCCGGGAATGCTCCGCGTTATGACCACGCCAGGATGCCTGCAACACCCGGTCATCAAGGGACTGCACACCCAGCTCGACAATGCGCACTCCCTGGGACAGAAGAAAGGAGCACACTTCCCTGTCCACACAATCAGGCCGGGTAGAGATTCTGACACACCCCACCTGACCTGATTGCAAAAAGGGCTGGACCACCGCCAGCAACTCCTCCTGGCGGGTTCGGGGCAGACAGGTAAACGAGCCTCCGAAGAACGCCACCTGCGGTCGCTCCGGCGCCGGACGTCGAGGCCGAGCCAGCCACTCCCGGATGGTGGCTGCCACCTGCATGGCCACATCCACCCTGCCTTCGCCCTCACCCGTGATCGAATGCTGATTACAAAAGAGACACTGCTGCGGACAGCCCTGATGCGGAATAAAAATGGGAATAACTAAAGGCATATTTCAATCAACTTCAGATTCAGACTCAGGACAGAAAGAAAAGCTACTGCCGGCAACCGGCAAAGATGTCAAGATCCTTATTATACATCTCCGTCTTAACCCCCATCAGCCCTAAAACAGACGGAAACAGATTATCATGAGACAGCTCCTCATTCACCTTTTTTTGCAGACAACTCTTGTCGATATGACTCCCTTTCAAAAAAGCATCTGCAAACCAGAGGATAAAAGGGATATGCTTCTGTTCATCCGGGGCAATGATATAGGGCAGCCCATGGAGATAGATATTTTTTTCACCAAGCGATTCACCATAATCCGAGAGATAGAGCATGGCGACATTAAACTGCTCGCTGTTTTTCTTCAGAAGATCAATCACCTGGGACAGAAAGTAATCAGTATAGACAATCGTGTTGTCATAGGCGTTCAATAGTTCCTCGGCCTGACACTCCTGGAGCTGATTCGTTTTGCACTCCGGGACAAAAGCCTTGAAGCCTGGCGGCGACCGGCGATAATATTCCGGTCCATAACTCCCTTTCTGATGCAGGACAATAAAGGTATCCTTGGCTGTCTGATCGATATATTTTTGCAGACCCTGCAACAAGATCATATCCTGGCATTCACCCGAGGCACAAAGATCCGCCACCTGCAGACCTGCCATATCCTCCGTCTCCACCCGTTTGCACACCCCTTTGCATCCTGAATTATTCTCTCGCCACAAGACCTGGACACCCGCGTGCGACAAGACATCCAGAAGCCCCTCGTGACGATCAGCCTTGAAGTCACTGAAAGACTCCCGACCGAAATGAGAGAACATACAGGGCAGAGAGGTGGTGGTCACGGTCCCGCAGGAATAGGTATTGGTAAAGTTGAGAACATCCTCTTTCTCCAGAAACAGATTGGTCTTTCGCTCGTATCCATTGAGCGAAAAATTACGAGCCCGTGCCGCCTCTCCGACAACCAGAATCACCAGGTTTTTTTTGCCCCTCTCCTGCCACGTTTTTGCTATTCTCGCATCTTCACCAATGGGTCTGACCACAACCTTGCCATTGGTTACCGTCCTCCTTGCAAACGAGAACACCTCATAGAGGGGACTCACCGGATTCAGCAGATGGCGCACATAATTATAATTTTTCCCCAATGAGATATAATCCTTATAAAAGAGCACCAGGATGACCACCAGTACCACCATGCTTGTAAGTACGGCGCCCAACGCCATAAACAGCTCTCTCACAAAAGGCTTGTACCGGATCTCGGAGCGCAGAACCAGAAAAGACGGAATCACGCCAAGGACCACCAGATAATAGAGCATCTTGACGTTCAACAATTCAGAGAAATCGTCCACATTTATTGCCAGGACATTTTTGACCATCGATTCATCAATTATGATGCCATAGGTTTTCATGAAATAGGCAGCAAAGGTGGCGACAAACAAAATGAGGATCACTGAAGGCTTGAGAATATATTTAAAACTGACCAGGGAAAGAAAGAGATTAATAAAGGCAACAAGCAGGAGAAAGATGGAAGCAAGAAAGAATTGATTTTGTTGAGAACCAGCGGCAATCTTCAGGATCTCTGACCAGAAGACATTATTATAGAATGCAACCAGGATCAAAGAGGTCACTAAAGTCAACTGGATGCTGTTCATTTTAGGGCGCAGGACAAATGCCATGCCCCTCTTGCAGAAAGACAGTTTGCCAGATTTATTGATTTCCAGACCCTGTTTCATACTATCATGCTACCTTTACGGAAAAAACAAACCAAAACAATCATAGAGAATCAAAGAGCACAAGACCCCAGACCATCACCACCATAACAAGACTGACAAAGACCGCGGCCGACCCCAGGTCTTTAGCCGCTCCGGCCAGAGGATGATGCTCCGGACCAATACGGTCGACCACGGCTTCAATGGCCGAGTTTAACAGTTCAGCCACCAGCACGACCAGACAGACACTGATCAGCAAGGCCCGCTCCACACCATTCTTCCCCAGCAGAAAGGCCATGGGCAGTAAAATCACCATCAGCAAGGCCTCCTGGCGAAATGCCGCCTCCGTCTGCCAGGCTGATTTCAGGCCGCACAACGAATACCCGGTGGCGTTGATAACACGGCGCAGGCCGGTTTTTTTTACTCCATCCATATCCCTCTCCATTCTTGAATCATAAAACTACTTGCCACACTCATTCGACAAACACGGGCGTCATCACAAGCGGGAAATCAGGCGATCATACTCAACAAGGGCAATAGCTGCGGCCCGCTGCTCGGCTTCTTTCTTGGAGCTGGCGGTTCCTGTCCCCAGGACAAGATCCCGAAAGATGACCGATACCGTAAACATCTTCTGATGGGACGGCCCTTCCTCCATATCCACTCGATACGAAGGGGCCTCGTTAAACTTTTCCTGCAAGACCTCCTGCAACCGGCTCTTGGCATCCGCGATCAACAGCTCCTCTCGCTTGACCTCAAAGGCCGGGACAAAGAAACGAAGAACGAGATCCTGCACCGTCTCATAGCCACCATCTTCAAAGACCGCCCCAACAACCGCCTCGTAGGCGCAGGCGAGAATGGACGATTTGTTTCTCCCGTTGGAGGCATCCTCGCCCTTGCCCAGACACAGAAACTTACCAAGCTCCACATCCCTGGCCATGGTCGCCAGATGGGTTTCATTCACGAGCGCCGACCGTAATTTGGTCAACTCCCCCTCACGCATCGCCGGAAAGCGCTGGTATAAGGTATGACCAACAACGAGATCAAGAACCGCATCGCCCAGAAACTCCAGCGTTTCGTTATTATAACCGGGAAAAGAATTTTCAAAGGCAAAGGAGGCGTGGATTAAGGCCTTCTGCAAAAGACGCAAATCAGTAAAGCGATACCCCAGTATCTGCTCAAAAGAAGAGAGTTCCTCCTTATTCTTCCGCGCCAGTGAATCGAAATCCATACCCATTTTCCCCTTGTCAAAAAAACAAACTATGGTATAAAGCGGCTGCACACTTTTTAAGTCTGCTCAAAAAGGCGGCGTAGCCAAGCGGCTAAGGCACTGGTCTGCAAAACCATGATTCAGCGGTTCAAATCCGCTCGCCGCCTCCAGTAAATTCAAAGGGTCACAAGTTATGCAACTTGTGACCCTTTTTTTATCAATATTATTTGGTAACGGTTTAAATACCTGATATTCGTTCCAAGGTCAAGTCACATCCTGCAAGAGATGTAATCAAGCAACTCCAGATATCAGCTCCTTTCAAGCGTCCTCATCAGCCACCGGTACTCCCCAGATCTCTCTGGCATATTGCCTGATAGTCCGATCAGTGGAAAATTTTCCCATGCGGGCCACATTCAAAATAGACATCCTGACCCAGGCCGCAGGATCAAGAAAAGCGGCATTTACCTGATCCTGACAGGCAAGATACGATTCAAGATCGAGAAGGAGAAGATAGGGATCATACTGATCAAGCAGACTGTCAACAAGGGGGAGGAACAACTCCTTATCACCCCGGCTGAAAGAACCGTTCCGCAGACTGTCAATGGTCTGACCGATATCCTCATTGCCACGGTAAATGGCCATGGGCGTGCGACTGACATTCAACTTCTCGTACTCAGCCTCTTCTGCCGTCATCCCGAAGATAAAAATATTTTCCCGTCCCACCTCTTCCAGGATCTCAACATTGGCCCCGTCCAGGGTGCCTATGGTCAGGGCGCCATTGAGCGAAAACTTCATATTGCCGGTACCGGAGGCCTCGGTGCCGGCGGTAGAGATCTGCTCGGACAAATCGGCGGCAGGCATTATCACCTCGGCTTGGGACACATTATAATTGGGAAGAAAAACAACCCGCAGACGCGATTCCACTCGTGGATCATTATTCACGATCTCGGCAATGGAGTTGATCAACTTGATAACCAGTTTGGCCTTCCAGTAACTAGGGGCGGCCTTGCCGGCAAAGATAACAGTTCTTGCGGCAAGATCCAGATCAGGCCTCCTGAGTATCTTGTGATACAGGGTGATCACATGCAGGCAATTCAACAACTGCCGTTTATATTCATGGATGCGCTTCACCTGGATATCAAACATGGAATCAAGGCTCACCTCCATACCACATTTTTTTTGGATCAGGGCCGCTAACCGCGCTTTATTGGCACGTTTGATCGCCTGCCATTCTGTCTGAAATCCCCTGTCATCAACCCATTTTTCCAGCCCCCGCAACTGATCGAGTTCCGTGATCCATCCCGCACCAATCTTGCTGGTAATCAGCGCGGC
Source organism: uncultured Desulfobulbaceae bacterium (assembly GCA_903887485.1). Classification (GTDB taxonomy): domain Bacteria; phylum Desulfobacterota; class Desulfobulbia; order Desulfobulbales; family Desulfocapsaceae; genus UBA2270. The sequence goes on from CAISPV010000029.1 coordinate 19,567, forward strand.
AAGCCGGGGATTGGCCTTCAACAGCCAGCGCCGGGGGGTAATGCCGTTCGTCTTTGAATTAAACTTACCGGGAAAGAACTGATGGAAAAATTTAAAGGTCTTCTCCTTCAACAAGCGGGTATGCAGCTCTGCCACCCCATTTACCGAATGACTGCCGACGATGGCCAGATGAGCCATACACACCTTTTTTACATCCCCTTCCTCAATAATGGACATGGCACGCAGCCTGCCGATATCGCCAGGATAGGCCAGGGCCACCAACTCCAGAAAACGCTGATTGATCTCATAAATGATCTCCATATGCCTGGGCAGCACCTTGGCAAGCAGCTCCACATGCCATTTTTCCAGGGCCTCGGGCATGAGGGTATGATTGGTGTAGGCAAAGGTCTTGGTGCAGATATCCCAGGCCTTTTCCCAGATCAGACCCTCAACATCAAGAAGGAGACGCATCAGTTCAGGAATGGCAATGGCCGGATGGGTATCATTCAACTGCACGGCGATAATATCACTGAACGTATGAAAGTCTGAATACTTCTTTTGATAACGCCGCATAATATCCTGCAAGGTGGCCGCCACAAAGAAATATTGCTGTTTCAACCGCAATTCCTGGCCGGCCAGATTATGATCCGGTGGATACAATACCTTGGAAATGGTCTCGGAACTCACCTTGTGCTGGACCGCGCCGATATAATCACCCTGGCCGAAAAAACTCCAATCCAGATCACGGGAGGCGCGGGCCGCCCACAACCGTATGTTGATCACATGATCATTCTGATACCCAGGCACCAGGATATCACAGGGCAGAGCCATAACATCTTCCGTCTCCAGCCATTGAGCCCGATAGTTCCCGCCCGCATCCAGATAGTTGCTGACCCGGCCATAAAAATGCACCGGAAATGCCGGCATGTTCCGCTGAAAGACCCAAGGAGTTCCATAACGCATCCAATTATCAGGACTTTCTACCTGATAGCCATCGATCAACTGCTGGTAAAAAAGGCCGTATTCATACAAAATACCATAACCATACGCCGGGATCTTCAAGGTGGCAATGGAGTCCATGAAACAGGCGGCCAGCCGCCCCAACCCGCCATTGCCAAGGGCCGCGTCCTCCTCCTCCTCCCGCAGCAGATCCATATCAAAACCAAGCTCTTCAACTGCCTGCTGCACCTCATCATAAATCCCCAGATTAATCATACTATTGCCCAGGGAACGACCGATCAGAAACTCAAGGGAGAGATAATAAACCCGTTTTTTCCCCTTGGCATATGAGGCCTTCTGGGTCTTGATCCATTTTTCCACCATGATATCCCGCAGGGTATAGGCAACAGCCCGATAGATATCACTTTCACCTGCCCGCTGCGGATCACGACCCTGGAAGCTCATCACGTGATGCAGAATATTTTTCCTGATATCTTCAGCGGTGGTGGGGAAAAATAGACCCTCACAGTCACAGGCAGACAGGGGATTCTCCCTTTTTTCATTCTCTGATGCTTTCATAAAAAATGTCCTTTCCAGATAGAATGTACAATGTTCAGGATAAGCGGTTGTGCAAAAAACCGTAACTTGATAGTACCTTCAAAAATCAGGATCTTCGTTTAAGCTCAAGGCGTGCGAAAAATTTTACTGCAGGCATCTCTTTAATATTCCTATGATAAAAATTTAAAAACAAAACAGAAATCGTCGAATGGTCAAGCTATCCCACTAAACGAAAGACAAGAGACTCCTCCTTGCGTTACAACAGGGAGTCGCTTATACTTAGTTTTTCACTCAGTTTAAATATCTTGAGATTGATGGTCGTGTACGGTTTTTTTTAACAATCTTCAGCCTATCAACCTAAGTAGTTACCATTATTCATTGATTGTACAACAATGCCCCATCACAACACAATCGAAAAACACCTTTTTCTTTGGCTATGTTCCCTTTAAGTGTTGAAACTGCCCCAGAGAAATGGCGAGCAAAGACTCTGGTGAAATTTGGGGATGTTGCTCAAGAGAACGCCGCCACCCCAGATAATTCGACAGATACTTTGTGGCTACACCATGAAAG
>CAISPV010000030.1 GCA_903887485.1 uncultured Desulfobulbaceae bacterium
CAATACCAAAACCATGATAGAGTAAACTCGTGGACATGTAGAACCCTCCTTATCTTTTGCTTGGTCGCATTGATAAGGACTACATGTCCATTCTTTTTACCACTCATTTTTCGGTACAAGTACGCTTAATCCGGAAGAACCCCAAAATTGGCCTTGAGCGAGTTTTGATTATCGGCAAGTGCGACGCCCTCGTTGGTGGTGAGCGCGGGGTGCTTGCCACCTGCGACCTGATGCATCTCGCCGCCTGCTGCCGGTTGTGAGTCTTCCTTGTGCCCTGAGCCCCTTTTTTGTTTGCGTATTCCAGGATTACTCTTGGTTTTTTCTTTGCTCATGATCGATCTCCTTGGTGAGTAATGCTGGCTTGCCGGCTCTTGTCATGTGTTGTCAATTTCCTTACTTTTTTCGAGCTTTCGCCTATGACAAAGCTCACTTGCTGCAGGGGCACCTCCACTGGTTACTTGCGGGGATCTATCAGGTGCTTGTTGTTTTGCTTATGGCGGAATTCGGATAAGTACCGGTAAATTTCAACCCTCGCCCGGTTGATGCCGCCGATCGGTCGATGTTCAATCAAGGAATGCGCCGGGGAGAATGACAAATCCTCAGCCAGTTCCTCACGTTCCTGGGTACGGAAGGCTTGGGGAGGAATGCGAAGGGTGGCCACTTTGATAAAGGGGGATTCTTTTTCGCTCCAATCCACACCGGCATCTTCAACCGGCATCCGGCCAGGGTTTTTTTGCATTTGAATCATGAAATCAAAGCTCGCCTCATTTGCTGCCAGATGTTTTTCCATATTGTCAGTGAGGTAATTATCGGTAAGCATTGGCGGCAAGGAACTTTTTATGCGTGAAGTGGGAACGAGGGAATATTTTACACTGTGATCTGCCCCGTAGAGATAAGGAGTCATACTCCAATAGCGGATGTCCAACGGAGAGGTCTGGTTTTGCCTCGCCTTGCGTAGTTCGTTAATTATATGGAACTTGCCGGACACAACCAGACGAGAAAAAAAGACAAGGGGCGACCATTTGATGCTGTAGTACACCGCATCATGGAACAGTTTGACCGTTCCTAAAGGCATAGTCGGATAACTTATTAATACAAAATCCTGTGTTTCTTTTTCCTCGTTTTGCGTCTGAAACCGCTCCCCTTTGACCCCCATGATTTTTATGGCAAAACCACGGAGGTCTTTGACTTTGTCCGACTGGATCTTACCGCTTGAACTGGAAATTCGAACCCAAGCGGAATAGGTTTGGGGAAACTCAAATATTCCCTTCTTCAGTTCCGCCGGGATGTTCGGTTCCACAATGAATTCTGCTTGCAAGCAGGCCAGATTTTTCGGGTGCGCGTCACGTCTGGTTTGGCCTGCGGGATAATCTGTGGACATCTTTTCTTGTAATAAAACTTCCATGTCTTTGATCAGGCGTTCTTCGTCAGCAGGGACCTTTTCAAATCTGGTTATGCCCCCTAATTTCCCGTTAGAAAACTGCACATTATCCCTCTCATCGGATTTATCGTTTTGGGCAAGCTCATCCCCGGCTTTGAGCTGGTCACCTTGATTTTCTTCCGTGTCGGAGCCGAAACGGACATCAGCTTCTTTGGTGGTGATAACTTTAGCACAGGCAACGCTCACCAATGCCAATGTTAACAGAATCATACCAAGATTTTTCATCATGATTTCCTTTGCATAGTCTCTGGGGTTGGGTTGCAAATCCTAAATAAAGTGGTCAAGAAAAAAATACACCCTGAATACACCCTGAATAGAGAGCTTCCAAAGAGAGTACAGCTAACCGATCCAACATCTTGAGTTGCTGTTGATCGCTTCTAAGCCGCCAATGAGCAGCCACCGCTGACGAAACCCGGATGGAGTACTGCCAGCGGATATAACCATGTTTGCATTAGCTCTGGATTTTTCCATCTTTGGCTTCCTGTTCCATTTTTTTTAAACGGGTGTAGTAATCGGCAAACTCGTTGAGATGCGCGAGTGCGATTTTGCCGGTGAGGATGGGGTCGTTGCCTGTCACGTCCGTTGACGGGTCATGCAGGCCATGCTCCAATTCAACATTCAAACCCATGCGGAATTGCTCCACGTTGAAGCGACTCCAATCAATACCCAACTTGTCACCGATTTTACGGGCCTGCTCAGTCGTGAAATGTTGCTTAGCTGACATTTCGTTTTTCTCCTTCAGTGTGGTTTAAAATAGTATAGACACGAAGTGCCGCGAACCCTTGATAACGGTTGACGGAGCAGTGGTGCCGGTAAGGGGATCTCATATCTCGTAGTTATTGTTGTATTTCCTTTGACAGCATGATTCGACGCACGAACTCCACTACTGCCGGCGAGACGATCTCTGGAAATTCGGCCTGCGGGTAGTGCCCGGCGCCCGGTACTATCAGTATCTCACCGTTTAGCCGGTCGGCGATCCAGCGAGCTTCGGTTGCCGGATCCGGGAAGTCCGGGTCTTTCTCCCCCATGACGACAAGCGTTGGGGCGTGCACCTCGGCGAGACGCGCCTCGACGGGGTTGTGCGAGGTGTGTGTGGTCTTGTGAAAAGCATCCCAGTGGCCGGGCTTACGCAGATTTTCTGCGACCTCGACGAAGTGGGCATCAAACTCGGTGTTGCGGCGCGTAGGATAGAGCGTTCGGAAGTAAGCGTTCCAGGCTGCGGGGCCCCACGGCCAAAGCAACGCCAGGCGCAGCATGAGCTTTCCGAGCGGGTTGGTTTTGGGCTCGCGCACGAATGGGCCGAGCAGGACGAGTCCGGCGATCAGCTTGGGCGCCTCGGCTGCCGCCCAACACGCCGCCGCCGCGCCCATCGAGTTGCCGATGAGGATGGCCGGTCCACCGAGATGCTCGGCGAGCGCGATGAGATCGGTGCCGGCGGCAACATCGTCGTAGACATCGAAGGTCACGTCGCTATCACCGTGGCCGCGAAGGTCCATGGAGGCGACACGGAAACCAGCCTCGACGAGGGCCTTCGCCAGAAAACGGTAGACCGAACGCACGTCGCCCATGCCGGGGAGACAGATGATAAGTGGACCTTCGCCGCGCAGAGAGTAGGCGATGCGTCCGGTGGAACGGTCGAGGTAGAGGGTGGTGACATTGGTTGCGGCGATGCTCATTGGGTGGTCCTTGGCTTTGAAATGTTTGATATCAGGAGCGGCTTGGCAAGCTGTTCAATGCGGTGCATGGTCAGGAACGAAAGGAAGTGGGCTGCGATCTCATCAGGGCAGTCGTCGATGGCGAAGTGGCCGGCTTCGAGCAGGTGTACTTCAGCATCAGGTTGCTCGCGGCGGATTGCGTGCGCGCCATCGACTGAGAAGATCGGGTCATGAATACCCCACAGGACGAGGGTGTGCGGTCTGCACACGCGCAGATAGGATTGCCACTGGGGGTACGACTTGACATTGGTCCGATAGTCGTAGGCCAGGTCCAACTGAATCGCCTCCATGCCCGGTCGCTTGAGGAACGCAATCTCATCCATCCAGAGGTCCGGATTGAAGCGCTCAGGATTTGTGCGGTCGCCGATGTGCCGGGCAATGCCGGCCTGAATGGAATACATGCCCTCGCCAATCTTCGCTTCATATTCCGCACGGTTGCTCCAGTAAGAGCGGCGCCAAGGCCATCCGAAACCCGACAGGTCCGCCGTAGTCCTGCATGAACAGGCTGTATTGCGGCAAGCCGAGTACGTCGGTGAACTCTCGCATCGTCCGCGCCAGATGCTTGAACGTATACTCGAACACTGAGCGATCCGGCGCTTGCGACAAACCGAATCCCGGGAAATCGGGAGCGATCAGTCGGTAGTGCTTCCCAAGGCACGGCAGCAGCGGCTCGAACATGCGAGATGACGATGGATAGCCGTGCAGCAGAAGTACAACCGGCGCATCCTTTGGGCCGGACTTGCGATAGAAGATGCCGATGCCGTTGACGTTTACTGTCTTGTACGTTGTCATTGCGTCCGAATCGGTGATCGTTGGGTTTTCATTTACTCTCGTCATGGTCGTAATGGATTGCTTTGGCTGCAAATAGGGTTTACATCTGGTCCACAGGTGAAACTTCGCATAAAATTAAATGAAACTGGGCTCGTTCAGCCGCGCGTTTCATCTGCGTATTGTGCTTGCGGCTCTTTTGCTGTAAGGCCTTGTCGAACGGCTGATTGGTACGGTTTTCGGAACACGATCTTATGTTTTAAGAAATGTCAACAAGTCAGCATTGAGTTGATTTTTGTGGGTATCTGCCAGACCGTGGGGTGCGCCCGCGTAAATCTTCAGGGTTGCATTTTCGATCAGTTTTGATGAACGGAGACCTGCGGCGCCGATTGGCACAATCTGGTCATCGTCACCGTGAATGATCAGCGTCGGCACGTTGAATTTCTTGAGGTCTTCGGTGAAATCCGTTTCGGAGAACGCCTTGATGCAGTCGAAGGTGTTCTTGGCACCGGCCTGCATCCCCTGCAACCAGAACGAGTCAATCATGCCCTGCGAGACCTTGGCGCCGGGCCTGTTGGCCCCAAAGAACGGACCGCCGGCGAGATCCTTGTAGAACTGCGAGCGATCGGCGAGGCATCCCTGGCGGATCTTGTTGAACACGTCAATCGGCAAGCCGCCGGGATTGGCCGACGTTTTCAGCATCAGTGGCGGAACGGCGGAGATCAGGGCGACCTTGGCCACCCGTTTCGTGCCGTGGCGGCCGATATAGCGGGCCACCTCGCCGCCACCCGCAGAGAAACCGATCAGAACGGCTTCTTTCAGGTCGAGCGTTTCGATAAGCTCCGAGAGGTCATCGGCATACGTATTCATTTTGTTGCCATTCCAGGGCTGGCTTGACCGCCCATGGCCGCGACGGTCATGGGCAATGCATCGATATCCGTTGGAGGCCAGGAATAGCATCTGGGCCTCCCAGCTATCGGCGCTGAGCGGCCAGCCATGGCTGAATGCCACAGGCTGTCCTGCACCCCAGTCTTTGTAATAGATCTGCGTACCGTCTTTCGTTGTAATCGTGCTCATTGTTTGTTTCCTTTTTCAGAGGGAGAGGTTGTTGAATTGATCGTTTTCCTGGTTTCAGTGGGTCATTAAGTGGCAATCACGCAAGGACCTTATACTGCGATGAACGTGCCCCGAAGTTCTGCTCGCAGCGGGCTACGCCTGGCAATATAGGCTCTCATCGTCTCGATGATTCGCTCAGTGTGTTGTTGACGATTGCGACCGTATTTGTGGGCGACCCCTTGTTCGGTGACAAAGGCCGTGGGGTAATGTCGCCCGAGTTGCAGCGGTTTATTCCCTACAAACACTTGCTGAATACGCTGTCCCGGTGGGTTCTCGATCTTGATGCAGGCGTTGAGACCGAGACTGCGTTTGACGTAGCCGCCCATCTGATCGTATGGATCGCGTGCAAACGTGCGCTCCAGATTTTCCTCCAGCATCGCGATAATTTCCTCACCTGTCAATTCGACCGTTGAGATTGGCGGGTTCATCGGGATCATGTTGTAGAGGTCATTTACCGTGACATCCCCAGGAATTATCGGCGCACCAAAGCGCCAACCATTTGAGAAAGCCAATTGAGCACCCGTGCTTTCCAATAGCGCCTGCAAAAGGGAATTGTCCATCGTCGTTTCCAGCATGGTGCCTCGGTTGAGCGCTGTTGCAGTTTTACCCACAACCATTGGTAACTCCTCATGATACGGTGCGAGCGCTTGGCGGACGAGGTCAGCTACTGCGGGATCGGGGTCTATTCTGGCTTCCACCTCGATCAGTTGATGCTGGTAATCAACGATCTTATTACTATCTAATTCCAAATCCAGACGACCCAGGAAGGAACCGTGACAGCCCGATTGTATGACCAACGTTTTTCCCTGGAGGGCAGGTTTATAAAGGCGGTTATGGGTGTGACCACTCAGACAAACATCGATCCCCTGCACCTCCGACAACAGCTTCATGTCCTGGGGAAATCCGATGTGCGAGATGAGAATAATCAAATCAACCTTCTCCTGAGTGCGAAGAATGTCGATGATCGGAGGAAGTTCTTCTCGGCCAAGGGTGAATTCCAGTCCTTCGCTAAAGGAGGGTGGCATGGTCTTGTCTATAATGTTGGAGGCGATGCCCACCAGACCAATCCGCATCCCACCGGTCTCCGTCACGTTATAGGGTGCGAAGAGCCGCTCTTTGGTTGCTTGATTGTAAACATTGGTTGCAAGCATCGGATAGTTGAGTTCCGTTGCGCGCTGCTTGAACGTTGCAGGACCATAAGCAAATTCCCAATGAGCCGTCATCGCATCAAGACCCAATGAATTCAAAATAGGAATTAAAGCCTGTCCCTGCGTCTTCTGGGCGGGATGGGTTCCATGGAGAGTATCGCCGCAATCGCAAAAGAGTACCCGATCCTGGCTCGCGGCCCGAATCTGCTTGATGATTGTGGCAATGCGGGCATATCCTCCGGCAGGACGATAGATTGCCTGACAACCCTGCCAGAACATCTCCTGGTGTAGATCAAAATAGGCATGGCTGTCGTTCATTTGAACTATTGAAAGTAGCTTTCTGCTTTTCATTTTCTTTCCTGTCAGCCAGGTTTACTGTATTGCGGCCATATTACCGACTGACCACTCATGGTAGAATGAGCGCTACCGAGTTATTATGGACGATGTATTTCAAGAATGATTAGTTTGCCGGTTGCTTAATTACTGCATCAGGCAGCAAGTTTTTTTAACCCATATGACATACCGGTCCATCCAGTTTTGCAGAAACTGTTTACTGTCAGCACCGATGTTGCCGGCTTCGTCAAACAATCCCTCTTTTACCTGGATGAATGCCTCGGGTTGACCAAGCGTCGGTACATCCAGAACCGCGAGAACATTGCGTAAATGCTGTTGCGCCATGGCTGTGCCTGAGGCGCCGGGTGAAGCACCCAAAATACCAGCCGGTTTTCCTGCCCAAGCGCTTTGGCCATAAGGACGCGAAGCGTGGTCGATTGCATTCTTGAGCACGCCAGGGATTGAACGGTTGTATTCGGGAGTAATAAAGAGAAGGCCTTGGGTCGCCCTGATTTCGTTTTTGAGTCGTTTGACGGACTCGGCCTGGTTCGCGTCGTCATCCTGGTTGTACAGCGGCAAGTCACTGATTTGCACCTGTTGGAACGTGAAATCAGACGGCGCCAGTTTTATAATGGCGTTCGCCAGCTTGCGATTGAACGAATCTCGGCGCGAAGGCTGCCGACGATAACGGCGATTTTGTATTGGCTTATGATGTTCTCCTTTAAGGTGACAGATGTCAGGTTTTGATGTTGGCTGAGAAAAATGGACACCATGGAGTGCCTTCTTTCATGAGAAAGGAGGCACTCCATGGTTTGGGATTAATTTGCGTGTATTCAGGTTGAGAGTTGATAATAATTATTGTCGGTTAAGGGTACTTTGAAAAATTGTCTTTTTTCACGCCTTGATCTTGAATCCTGATTGTTCAAAGTGCCCTTAAGCTGTAGTTTTTGCTACCGGTTAATTCTAACGAAACCTGTCTATATCCATTGCCAAGGAATCAAGTCGACGGGAGATGTCTGCTCTTTCTTCGTACGTAGCGGGTCTTCCACCCTCAGTGATCCGTAAATATTCTCTGCGAATGGAGTCTAATCTGGCCTGAAATTCTCTTTCCTCTGTCGGAGGCAAGCGCCTGCTGATTCTTCCATCATCAATTCTCCTTTGGAGTGTGACAATCGTATCCCCATTCCTTGGGCTTTCAATTCTTGTAGTCTGTGCATGTGCCCTGTTTATATCCTCTCCAAGCGCATCAAGTCTTCCATGAAGTCTGTCCCATTCTTCCTGATAGACAATTTTGTCTCTCAGCTCCGCATAGTCTGTTCGAATAATCTTCAGTCTCGTCAGAAACATTTGGGACTGATCAAGGCTAAGCGCGCCGGTTTTCAGCCCATCCCCAATCCTCTCCTGGATTACAATCATTTTGTTTTCTGCACTTCTTTCATAATCAGGCCAAATTTGCATTGAGGCACAGCCCGAAAACAAGGACAATCCAAAAAGCATGAGTGCTGTTATAAAAATATTTTTTCTCATTTTGCTCCCTCTGTCTTTAACTTGTTGTAGCTAATCAACTTTTTGAGTTGAGGTGACTGGCTAAATTATAGGATATATTGCGTTGCTGCCGGTCGTTGTTCCGGTATGAACGCTCGAAGTGAAACAACTCATAGATAGCGGTCAATCTGTGCTGTTATGCATTATTTTTTATTAAAGCAATTCTTGTGCCAGGCTTCAAATGCTCAGCATCACATCACCTATCTTTCTGATTATAAGAAATAATTCGCTTGATAAGCCTTTTCAAGATTGCCTTTCAGAGCAACCATAAAAATGGTCATATGGAACCATTGGTTAAATATTGCCCTTTTTTATAGTTCCTCATGACGATCCAACAAACACCATTTCAGTTAATTGTTCCTAAAAAAACAGAAAGATAGGTGACACAACGTTGGGCGTTTCGATCCTGGTACAAATATTGCTCTGCTTATATGTTGAATAGTAGACGGGGATGCGTGGAAGCTGTGAAATATCCCATAAGGGAAACAAAACTCAGAAAGGAGATTGTCATGACAAGTAAAAACTACTGCAGGATTATGGATATGGAATTGACTGGCTGGAAGGCAAAACTCTATGATGTTATCAGTAAAATTGACAGATTGCCTACGGGCGACAAACAGAAAATGTATGCGGATGTTAATGCCCTTCATATCATCATGTCTGAGTTGGATGAAAAAATCGATCAATTGAGAACCAGTTGTCCCACCGAATGGAAGCCGGAAAAAGAGCAGATAGCCACTAAACTGAAAGACCTTGGGAGTAAGTATGGTCAGACTGCCAATCAGCTCTTTGATTATGGATTATGATATTAATTGGCGATTGATAGAATCCATTTTTGAGTTCATCAGTGAGAACGGTATCTTTTCTTGTGTTCTCTCGGGTCGGTAACCATAAACCATGGTTTTTAATATCAAGTGAATCAGGCGCTGTTTATTTTTGATCATGGTGGCAAGACATACCAAAATTTCCATTTGGCCGGTGTGTTGGCCACCATCAATCAGTCGATATGGGCCTTTGCGACGCCATTATTCTCAAACTCAGCAGGAGGAAACATTATGCTCAAGCAGAAAGATATGGAAGATTCTATGCTTTATGCCCACAAGAATTTTATGGATAATCTTGAAAAAAGTCTTGATATTTTGGCACTGGAACTTAAACAGGCCAAGGATATGACCGTTCGATGCAATGACGAGTGGTGTAATGTCACCGAGTCCTTTATCGATGATATGCACAAAAACCTCTATGCTATCAGTGAGCCTCGCTGGCTACCCGATGGAGACTCTCACAGGCTTAAACAATTGCGTACAAGAATTCGCGATCTCTATAGAGAGTTTGCCCATATCAAGGGTGGTCATTCTTGACCCGTGTTTTTGACAGGGATTGTCACGAGGCAATTGATGTGCATCAGGGAATGTGTGTTGCCACCTGTAAACAGATGAGCTGGCCGACTTGGCCGCAATGATTTTAAAATCAGGGAGAAATTCAACCATGACAGAAAAATTACAAATCTATAAGTGTGAAATTTGTGGGAATATCGTGGAAATGCTTCACGCAGGTGATGGAGAGCTTGTTTGTTGCGGGGCACCGATGAAACTGTTCAAGGAGAACACCGTAGACGCGGCAAAAGAAAAGCATATCCCTGTGGTCGAAAAAATCGAGGGTGGTTTCAGGGTAAAGGTCGGGAGTGTGCCCCATCCCATGGAAGATAAACATTATATAGAGTGGATTGAAGTAATTACCGACGACGGCAGGGTATACCGGCAATTCCTTAATCCCGGCAAAGCACCGGAGGCCGTCTTCAAAATCGACGCAAACAAGATAACTGCTCGGGAGTACTGTAATTTGCATGGTCTGTGGAAAGCATAAGCATGCTCGAATTATTCATTACATTTCCGGAGGGAGCGCTGTGAATATTTATGAATATGCCATGCAGATGGAGCAAGATGGGGAAAAGTTTTACCTTCTTCTTGCCGAAAGTTGTCAAGTAGAAGGTATTGCCACTATTTTTACTATGCTGGCCAACGAAGAGGTGAAACACTACAATACCATTGCACACCTACAAAAATATGCTGCAGATTCTCCTTCGGTTGAAACAACAGTCCTGAAGAATGTGAAAAACATTTTTGTCAGAATGAAGGAAGAAAAAACAGATGTACGCATTGGTTCGTCAGAGCTCGAATCTTACCGAAAAGCAATGGCCATTGAGGAGATGAGTTGGAAGTTTTATCTCGACAAGGCTGCCAATGCTGATGAGGAAAATGTAAAACAGATATTTTTGCGTCTTGCCGGCGAAGAAGAAAAACATTTGCGGATAATGGAAAATATCGTCGAATTCGTTGCCAGACCGGAGCCGGGAAACTGGCTTGAAAATGCTGAATGGCATCATCTCGATGAGTATTAAGGGTAAGAAGGGAGCTCTGGTGAATATTGGCAAATACATAAACTATTAACAGAGGGAGGTCGGTATGAAAAAAACACTTATTCTGGTAACGGCGTTGATGATGACAGGAGGTTTGACCTTGGCCTATGCAGTGAACGTAGATAAAGGGAAGACCCTTTTCGAAAGCCCAGGCCTTGGCGGTGGAACCACCGGCAAAAGCTGCAGTAGCTGTCACGAGGGTGGAGAGAATCTGGGCAGTGACTTGTTCGAACGCAAGCAATTCACTATCATGAAGATGGACAAGAAAAGTCTGGCTGAAGTTGTCAATATCTGCATTGAAAAGCCCTTAGGTGGTGCTGCCATTGACACTAAGGGCCAGGATATGAAGGATCTGATCGCCTACATGAAAACTTTGGTTGGCAACCAAGCCGGTAACAAAGAAAGTGCCGAAAAAAAATGAAGACTGCTGAGTCCTGAGTAATGGCCTCATATGTTTTTTGAGTCTTTAAGAGAAAATGGATGTTGCTCTGCGCTGCATCAACATCTTGCTGGTTTATAGGAAACTTCGATAAAAGTTTCTGGGTACCCAGAAAGATTGGACTCCTGCATTGTCGAGAGTCCCTCCAGGGAGGTGATAGTTGAGTCTCATATATAGCCATATTATTCGAAAATCGTTATTTCAAAAGGAGATTAACTTGAAAAGATTAATGTTGCTTATTGCCATCAGTATAATTTCCCCAGAATTAATTTCAGCTGCTAATGTGCCGGTTGCGCCGAATGGAATTGCCTATTATCCTGAATATATGACTTGGAAATTTGTAGCGCCTTCCTATCGGGAGGATAAAGGCCATATTCGTATCATTACTGGCAACGAGACTGCTATCGCGGCATTGCAGGCTGGTAAAAATCCACTTCCGGATGGTAGCGTGCTGGCCAAAGTAGCCTGGAAAGCAGAAAAACATCCTTCCTTCCCTGTAGCCACTGTGCCGGGAGCGTTCGTACAGGTTGAGTTTATGGTGAAGGATGCAAAAAAGTATAAAGAAACAGGTGGTTGGGGGTTTGCTCGATTTGTGGGGAATGAACTTAAACCCTATGGAAAAGACGCTGGTTTCGTCAATGAGTGTTTTCAATGCCATACACCGGTGGCACACAACGATTATCTTTTTACTAAAATTGTCAAAACACCTTGAGTCCTACATCCAAAAGAATACTTTTCTCGTCCTGGATCGGAAATCACTATCATGAAGATGGACAAGAAAAGTCTGGAAGAAGTTATTAATATCTGCATCGAAAAGCCCTTAGGTGGTGCTGCCATTGACACTAAGGGCCAGGATATGAAGGATCTGATCGCTTATATGAAAACTTTGGTAACTAAATCAACCAAGCCGGTAACAAAGAAAGTGCCGAAAAAAAATAAAGGCTGCTGAGTCCTGAGCAATGGCCTCATATGTTTTTTGAGTCTTTAAGAGAAAATGGATGTTGCTCTGCGCTACATCAACATCTTGCTGGTTAAATTGAGTTTGAGAAAACAACAAGAGGCTTACCATGTATGCAAAAGAAGCATTGTGTGAAAAAATTATCACCCTTTATCCTGATATCGGCAAATGTGGCATCGATATCGCTGTTGAGTATGATCCTCAAAAAAAGATATGGCTGGTTGATTTGAAAAAGGGCGCACACGAACTCAAACATCATTTGGAAATACCGGATGCCGATGCTTGTATGGAAAACAAGCAATGTGTTTCCCTGGGCCTTGAGATTGATCAGCTCAAGAAGAATATCGAGGGGCAGCAGTATTAGTACCTTACAGGATATTTTCTAGTTTTTTTTGTAAGAAAATATCCTTGTCACAAGGTACTTATCCCGGCTGTCTTCCCGTTTACCGGGGTTAGCTTATCGTCATCAGAAAGAGGGCATTATGGTTATGGATTACTCCATCAAGATTGGAGGTGAAGCCGGGCAGGGTATCCAGACCATTGGCGATGCCCTGGGACGTGTATTCACCCGCTCCGGGTATCACGTTTTTTCCCACCAGGATTATGAATCACGCATCCGTGGTGGGCACAATTTTTACCAGATACGAATTTCAGATCATCCCCTTGCCGCTTCCAGGGACAAGATTGATATCCTCGTGGCCCTTGATCAAGCAAGTATCACCAGCCATGAGCACGAACTGACAAGCAATGGCAGAATCATCTACGACGCTTCAACGCTCAAGTTAAAGAACGAAGGTCCTGCTTTTCTTGAAATTGCCTTCGAAAAATTGGCCATGGAGCAGGGCGGCGACAAGATCATGGCCAATACGGTCGCTACCGGCGCAGTCCTCGGTATGCTCGGGATAGGACTGGACATTTTTCTGGAACTCATTGCCGTCATGTTCAAGAACAAGGGTGATCAGATTGTTCTTGCCAACAGGAACGCCGCGCAGGCAGGGTATGAGTACGCCAGACAGCATTGCGACAAATGTACCTTTGCCGTTGCCACTGATGAAATAAAACAGCGGATGCTGGTCGGGGGAATCGAGTCCATTGCACTTGGTGCACTGGCCTCGGGGTGCAAATTTTATTCGGCCTATCCCATGACACCGTCTACGGGCATCATGAACTATCTTGCGTCCAAGGAGGATGAGTTCGGTGTTATCGTCGAACAGGCCGAGGATGAGATTGCCGCGATCAATATGGCCCTCGGCGCATCCTATGCAGGGGCGCGCGCCATGACCGGCACATCGGGCGGCGGCTTTGCCTTGATGGTGGAAGGACTTTCGCTTGCCGGTATGACCGAGACTCCGATTGTAATTGCTATGGGCCAACGGCCAGGCCCGGCGACCGGCTTTCCGACGCGGACTGAGCAGGGAGATCTCGACTTTCTCGTCTCTGCCGGGCATGGCGAATTCCCTCGTGTCATTTTTGCGCCCGGAACTCCTCTGCAGGCATTTTATCTCACGAACAAGGCCTTTGATATCGCTGAAAAATACCAGATTCCCGTCTTCATCCTCTTTGACACCTATCTCGCCGATTCCCAGTGGACTTTTGACAGCTTCGATCTGAGTCCGTTGCGTTACCATGATTACCGTTTGCGGGGAGATGCCTTCAAGAATCAGCACGACTATAAGCGCTATGCATTTACCGACTCGGGGGTCTCTCCCCTTGCAGTTCCCGGAGACGCCGGTCATGTCGTGGTCGTCGACAGTGACGAGCATGATGAGGAAGGGCATCCTGTCGAGGATGCCGCCACCAGGATCAGGATGGTCGAAAAGCGTTTCTTCAAGAAACTTCCGCTGATCAGAAGCGAGATCGCACCACCTGAGCTTTACGGAGACCACGAGGCACATGTCATCCTTACCGGGTGGGGCTCAACTTATGGTGTTATGAAAGAAATTGTCGACGAATTGGGAAAAACAATAAGTATTGCCATGCTTTATTTCAGTGAGGTTTACCCTCTGCCCGACCTTACGCGTTTTGACTATGTGGCCTTCCTGCAGCAGGCAAAGCTCCCCTTGTGCATTGAACATAACGCTACCGGCCAGTTTGGTCGGATCCTGCGTGCTGAAACCGGTTTTATGTTCAAGAATTTAATCCACAAGTATGATGGCAGGCCGTTTACGGTTGAAGAACTGATAGGAGAGATCCATGGTCACCTTGGAAACATATAGAGGCCATATTCCGGCATGGTGTCCGGGGTGCGGCAATTTTGCGATCTTGAAGGCGTTCAAGGATATGCTGGTTGAGCTGCAACTGGAGCCCCATCAGATCACCGTGGTCTCGGGGATTGGCCAGGCGGCAAAGCTGCCGCATTATACCAGGTGCAACACCTTTAATGGTCTGCACGGCAGGGCCTTGCCAGTGGCAACGGGAATCAGGCTTGCGAATCATGCCATGCCGGTAATCGTCACGACCGGTGACGGCGACTGCTATGGCGAGGGAGGCAATCATCTTCTGGCTGCAATTCGCAGAAACATTAATGTAAAGCTCTTTGTCCACAATAATCAGATCTACGGGTTAACCAAGGGGCAGCCCTCTCCCACAACCAGCGAGGGAACCAAGGCCAAAAATGTCCCCTCTGGCGTGATTTCTGAGCAGTTTAATCCCATGACACTCGCCGTGGCCCTCGACTGCGGTTTTGCGGCCCGGGCCTTCGCCGCTGACACGGAGCACCTCAAGGGGCTCATGAAAGAGGCCATGAACCACCAAGGATTTGCGCTCATCGACATCCTCCAACCTTGTGTCACGTTCAACAAGGTTAATACCTACGACTGGTATCGTGAGCGCGTGTATCATATTGAGCCGGAGTATAATCCTGAAGACCGCTTGGCGGCATTTTCGAAGTCGCTCGAATGGGGTGACCGAATCCCGATCGGTGTCATCTGCCGGAATTCCCGGCCCGCCTTTGAGGAGCGTGTCCCGATGATAGCAGCAGGGCCGCTTGTGCATCAAGATTTCGATCCATCAAGGATCGATGAGACGCTTAAGGATTTTTATTGAGAGGTTAGTATTGATGGTCCCGTAACAACTCGACCCGAGAAAGCGGGTCGAGTAAGGATTCAAGTAAAGATGGGACGCGATACGAATAGCCATAAAAAAAAGCCTCTTCCTTCTTTGTACCAGTACTTTGTACCAGTTTCGAAGGAAAAGGCTTTTAGAAACCAAAAACTATTAGTAATTTCAGATACTAATAATGCAATTGGTGACCCCAAGGGGAATCGAACCCCTCTTTACGGCGTGAGAGGCCGCTGTCCTAACCGATAGACGATGGGGCCTGAAGGTCGATGTCTTTTTACAGGAATCGGCTTCTCTTGTCAAGGAATTGTTCAGGTCTTGTTTGATGATAAATATGAGTTGAGATGAAAAGGGGCTCAATGCTTGCCAGTTGCAAGCTCTCGGCCCATGGTTATGGCCTGCTTTAAGTACTGGGCCTGTGTTTGGATGGCTCCGCGCTGATCTACCCCCCGGACTAGCAGGGATTCTCCGCATTCCAGATCAAGGGCGTCAAACAAGGTACGGGCGGTAAGCAGCGCACCGTCAAAGACCTTTTTCCCTTCTGTGGCGGCAGTTGCCAGGAGGATGCCTTGACGCTGTTCATTGTTTCTGAAACGGATCCCGGAAAGATATTTTCTGGCCCAGCGGGCTTGGAAACGATCGACGAAGGTCTTGCATTGGGCTGAAAGGCCATAAAAATAGATGGGGCTGACCAGGATCAGATGATCACAGAGATCAACCTTTTCGTAGAGGGCAGTCATGTCATCTTCAATAACACAGGTTGAGGTCTTGTTGCAGCCGCCACAGCCCTGGCAGGGGGAGATTCTCAGATCGTTGAGGCGGATAAAGTCAACGGTGGTATCAGGAATCTCCTGTATTCCGATGGCTACGCTCCGGGCCAGGGTCTCACTGTTGCCGTTTTTGCGGGGGCTGCCAAGGATGATGAGGATATGCATGGGATCTCCGTCAAAGTAGGTCGGAACTCAAAGGGTTCTTGGGGCAGCGACCAAAGAGAGCCGTCTCATCCTTTAACCAGGAGCTCAATGAGTCTGTTAAAAAACGAGGGGCGCAGCGCCATGTCCAATTATCTTTCCTGGTTCCAGGATTGTTCATCCTGCAATCGTTGCCAAACCCCAGGATGTCTTGAAGGGGGAAAATGGTCAGACAGCCGATTGAACTCATGGCCAGATAAATAAGATCTTTGTGGATGGCTGAGTGGTTGTCGTCTTGCTGGTTAGCGATTTTTTTAATTCGTTGTCTTTGTGCGGGACTTAAATGATCACTAAGGAACCAGCTGACAGTGGTGTCATTGTCATGGGTGCCGGTATAGACAACACAGTTCTGGTTGGTGTAGTTGTGGGGGAGAAAGGGGTTGTCCGGGTTGTCATCAAAGGCAAACTGCAACACCTTCATGCCGGGGAACCCGAGAGAGCGACGGAGGTCGGTGACTTCCGGGGTGATTATGCCCAGATCTTCGGCGATAAAATCCAGCGGCCCAAGGGCGGTAAAAATTTTGTCAAAAAAGAGTTTGCCCGGTCCTTTGAGCCATTCGCCATGGATGGCCGTTTCCTCTTCCTCCGGAATGGACCAGTAGGCCTCAAAGCCTCGAAAGTGGTCGATGCGTGCAGTGTCAACCATCTGCAATACAGCACGAAATCGTTCAATCCACCAGTCGGTCAGTTTTTTCTCGATGTTTTGATCGATAGTCTGCCATCGGTACAGGGGGTTGCCCCACCGTTGTCCGGTTTTGCTGAAATAGTCGGGCGGAACGCCGGCTACATGAGTGGGGCGAAGGCTTTGCGGATCAAGGGTGAATATTTCCTGATTGGCCCAGACGTCCACACTGTCCCAGCCGACATAGATAGGAATGTCGCCGATGAGTTTGATATTTTCCTTTTTGGCTTTGGCTTGCAGGAGCTGCCATTGCCGGAAAAACTCAAACTGCTCAAAGGCATAATATCCGATACGCTCGTGGTGTTTCAGACGCAAGGCGGCCAGGGTTTCCGGCCTGCGGGTGGCGATTTCGGTGGGCCAGTCAAACCATCCTTGGTCATGAAATTCCTCTTTCAGGGCCATAAAGAGGGTGTAGTCATCCAGCCAGTGTGTATTTATTTTAAAATCAGTAAATTGTTGTGAATCTGGTGAAAAGTTGGCAAAGGCCTCTTGCAGGAGTTTGTTCTTAAAGGTTGCGACTTTTTGGAAATCGACACTGTATTCGGAAAAAGCAGGCGTGTTGGTAAGGGTGCTCTCCCGGATCAGTCCTTCTTCAAACAACAGGTCAGGTGAGATGAGGAGCGGAGAACCGGCAAAGGCCGAGGTGCTCATGTAGGGAGAATTGTCAAAAACCGGGCTGCTGGGGCCTACGGGGAGAAACTGCCAAGACCCTTGTCCGGCGCGAGCCAGAAATTCAAGAAAGGTGTGGCTGGAAAATCCCAGGTCGCCGATACCGTATGGGGAAGGGAGCGAGGTGATATGGGCGAGGATGCCACTGCCGCGTTGGGGGAGGGCGGAGGTAGGAAACGTTTGTATCATCATTGATGAAAAGAAATAAATGTTGTTTTTTTAGCAGGTTGAGAGGTGGCTTGTTAGCGATGCAAAAAAGATAGCATTGAATCTCTTGCCTGTTGACGAATCTATCTTATAGTATTTAGAATGTTGCTTTTTTTATTCAACAGAAATGGTTGTCGTATTTTTATCGATATTCAAATTTATTTATTTGTTTTTTTGTTATCAGGCGTTGTAGTATGGAATGTTTCCATAAAAGTTTTGTGGTAGCGGAATGAATGTGTCGATTTTTGCTTGATTTATTCTCGCAAGAGAAACTGACGTTACTGATTAAGAATCTGGACGTGTAAGGGTATAAGGCTAATTTTTACTGTACTTATTAGTCTTTGTAAACAAATGAGTTGTCTGAAAAATATAAGTGATGGAGTATGGCACAGTGCTCTCCGAATTGAAAGAAAACCTGCTGAAGGCTGGTCAGACTGAAGGGTGTCTCAGTTTTAGTGATTTGAATGAATTATTGCCTGATGAGATTAAAGATCCCAATGCTATTGAAAGTATCTTTAATTTTCTGGGGGATAATAATATCCAGATTGTTACCATTGAGAAAACCGGTGAGAAGAGGACCTTGTCCGGTGAGGTATGGGATCATGACAAGGTCTCCATGGATGACGATGATGATCTGACAGATGCCTCGATTTCAGTGGCGGGTGATGGGAGTCATGAAGCGGAAGAGACGACTACCACATACCTGCGGGAAATGGGTCAGTTTGATCTGTTGACCCCTGATGAGGAGGCGAAGTATTCCAAGTGTATCCGTCAGGGTTTTGATGCAATTATCCAGGCTATACGCGATGATATCTCTGAGGTTGCCGAGATTACCCAGCTCTGTGCCCGGATTGATCTCTGGGAAAGGCGTGACCCCACCTTAAAACCAAAAAAACAGCAGCTCAACTTCATGCGTTACAGTGTGATCGCTGCCGCTAAGAAGTATTCCGACAAGCGCGAACTGCATGAAATGCAGGCCAAGATTGAGGCCTATAGTCGCTCCATTGAGTTTGCCAAGGATGCGATGATCCGGGCCAATCTCCGTTTGGTGGTCTCTATTGCCAAGCGTTATATGCATCAGGGACTGACCTTGGCCGATCTGATCCAGGAGGGAAATCTGGGTCTGATGCGTGCGGTCTTCCGTTTTGATTATACCAAGGGTAACAAGTTTTCCACCTATGCCAGTTGGTGGATCAGGCAGGCCATTACTCGGGCGATTCTTGATAAAACCAGGACCATTCGGCTGCCGGTGCATTTTCTGGAACTGCGCAGCCAGTTTTTCAAGGCCTTTTACGCCTTGTTCAAGGAGCTGGGCCGGGAGCCAACGCCACTTGAGATCTCCAAGAGCACCGAGCTGCCCATGGACAAGATCCTGGCCATCCTTGAGGCGTCACGAGAGCCTATTTCTCTGGAGACCCCGGTTGGTGATGACGACTCGACCCTTGGTGATTTTCTCGAAAACAATGATTCTCAGTCCCCTTACGATATGGTACAGACCAGGGAACTTGCCGGTCGGGTTACCGAGATCCTGTCAACGCTCAGTGAACGGGAAGAAAAGATTATCCGGTTGCGTTTTGGTATCGGTGAAAAGGCTGAATATACCCTCGAAGAGATTGGCAAGCGATTTAACGTCTCCCGTGAGCGGATTCGCCAGATAGAAAAAAAGGCCTTGAATCGCCTGCGCCATTCGAGTCGGCGTGACCAATTGAAATATTTTCTTGATTAGCAGTTGATAGTGTGTCGTGGGAAAAAGCCGGACTTAAGTTCCGGCTTTTTTTTTGGAGCCGTTACGAAACAACTATTGTATATTTGTCGTCTTTGTAACGGCTTCGTTGCCGTTTTGACATTCTAAAGATCATACCCTTATATTTGCGGCGGAACATGAAATCATTTGTGCAACAGGCAGGACTTGGGGATATTCTGGAAAAGGTGGAGGCCGGAGAGCGGCTGAATCTGCAGGACGGGCTGGCCCTTTATAATACCAAGGAGATCCTGGCCCTCGGCTATATGGCCAATCTGGTCAGGAACCGGATGAATGGCGACAAGGCCTATTTTATCTACAACCAGCATATCAATTATTCTAATATCTGCACCAATCTCTGTAAATTCTGCGCCTTTGGCAAGGACAAGAGCTCCGATCTGGCCTATGAGATGGATCTGGCCCAGGTCAAGGAGAAGGTGCGGGCGAGGCTTGATGAGCCCATTACCGAGATCCACATGGTGGGCGGGATTCATCCTGACCTGCCTTTTGAATATTACCTGGAACTGCTGCGCGGGATCAAGGAGGTCAGGCCCGATGTCCATATCCAGGCCTTTACCTGTGTCGAGATCGCCCATCTGGCAGGGCTGGCCGGTAAATCGGTAGCGAAAACCCTGAATGTCCTGCGGGATGCCGGATTGGGTTCCATCCCTGGCGGCGGGGCTGAGGTTTTCTCACCGCGCATCCGGGCCATTACCTGTGAAAAGAAACTCTCTGGCGAGCAGTGGTTGGAAGTGGCCAAGACCGCCCATCGGCAAGGCCTGCACACCAATGCCACCATGCTCTATGGCCACATTGAGACTATGGAGGAGCGGCTGGAACACCTTGATGCCCTGCGCGCGGCTCAGGATGAGACCAAGGGCTTTCTCGCCTTTATCCCGCTCTCCTTTCATCCCAAGAACACCGAGATGAGTACACTGTCGCGTACCACCGGCATTGATGATCTGAAAAACATCGCCGTGGCCAGGCTCTATCTTGACAACTTCCCGCATATCAAGGCTTACTGGGTCATGATCGGACCCAAGATGGCCCAGGTGGCCCTTTCCTTTGGGGCCGACGATATGGACGGCACGGTCAAGGAAGAGGTGATCACCCACATGGCCGGTGCCGACACCGATCAGGCCATCGGCAGCAAGACCTTGGTGCGTCTGATCAAAGAGGCGGGCCGGGTGCCGGTGGAACGGGATACGCTCTATAATGTGATCAAGGTGCATGCCTGATGATGGGGGGTGCTGGGGTGCCGGAAGGGATGATGGCGACTATTACCGACAAGGTCATGGCGGGTGGCAGGATCAGCGATGAGGAGTTTCTGGCCCTTGAGCGGGACGCCGATCTCTACCAGCTTGGGTTTCTGGCCGATGGTATACGGCGACGCCTCCATCCGGAGGGGAATGTCACCTATGTTGTTGACCGCAATGTAAACTATACCGATATCTGTGTCTCCGCCTGTAAATTCTGCGCCTTTTTCAAGGCACCCGAGGACCAGGCCGGCTATCTGCTTACCTTTGACCAGCTTGAGCTGAAGATCCGGGAGACGCAAGAGTTGGGAGGGACCCAGATTCTGCTCCAGGGTGGGCTCCATCCTGATAAGCCGCTCGAATACTACGAAGAGATGCTGCGCTTCATGAAGTCCACCGGCATCCATGTCCATGGTTTTTCGCCTCCTGAGGTCTGTCATTTCGCCATTCTGTCGGGTCTTTCCATCCGCGAGGTGTTGCAGCGGCTGATCGCGGCCGGTCTGGATTCGATTCCCGGCGGCGGGGCCGAGATCCTCTCTGATCGGGTGCGGCAGGCCACGGCCCCGCGGAAGTGTTCGGCGGATCAGTGGATTGAGGTTATGGAAGAGGCCCATCACCAGGGTTTGCGCACCACCGCCACCATGATGTTCGGTCATATCGAGACCGTGGCCGAGCGGCTGGAACATCTGCGCCGCTTGCGGGAACTACAGGATCGGACCGGCGGCTTCACCGCCTTTATCCCCTGGCCTTTCCAGCCCGACAATACCGCCCTGTCCCAGCAGGTCGAGATCGAAAAGACCACCGGCATGGGCTACCTGCGCATGCTGGCCCTGTCGCGGATTTATCTGGATAATTTTGCCAATGTCCAGGCCTCATGGGTGACCCAGGGGCCGAAGATCGCCCTGCTTTCCCTCTTTTTCGGGGCCAATGATTTCGGAAGTACCATGCTTGAAGAGAATGTGGTGGCGGCGGCCGGGGTCAGTTTCAGGCTGTCAGAGCAGGAGATCAGGCGTCTGGTTGTCGATGCCGGTTTTCAACCGCGGCAGCGGCTGATGGATTATACGCTGATCAAGTAGGTTTCCTTGCCATCTCCTGTACCCCCATCTCCTGCCGTTTCTCTCTATCTGGCCCCCTGGGTGGTGCCAATCAGCTCGCCGGTGATCAATGACGGCGCTGTGGCCATTGCCAATGGCAGTATCCTGGCGGTGGGCAGCTCTGCCACCATGCGAATGCAGTTTGCCGATGCCTGCATTGAGCGCTGTCATGGGGTGCTGTTGCCTGGTCTGGTCAACGCCCATATCCATCTTGAGCTTTCCGCCTATCCCCATATCCCGCCTCCGGCCCTGGATGAATCCTTCTGCGACTGGATCCGTTCCCTGCTGCGGGTCAGACAGGATGGGGAAATCACCCCGGAGGCAATAGCCGGTGCGGCCCAGCAGATGCTCCAGCAGCAGCACGATTCCGGCGCTCTCCTGCTGCTCGATATCGGCAACATCCCACCATCTTCACTGGCAACCAATCCGTCTTCTGCCCGGGTCACCTTTCTGCTCGAATTGCTGGGACCCACGGCCAAGGCGGAAGAACAGGTCCTGGCCCGGATTGCCTCTCTACCCGATTCGGTGGCGGCCACCCCCCATGCCCTCTATTCAACCACTCCCGGAATCATAAGCGCCCTGAAGCAAAGAGCAGATCGTCTTCAGCATATCCTTTCCCTGCATGTGGCGGAATCAGCCGATGAGATTGAACTTCTGCGCCGCGGTCAGGGCTGCTTTCGCAGCTTCCTTGAAGAACGGGGCGCCTGGGAGAATACTTTTCCAACCCCGGGAATTGACAGCCATGGCGCGGTGGAGTACTTAGAACGTCTGGGGTTGCTTGATGCAGGTCTGCTCTGCGTCCACTGTGTCCAGGTGAGTGAGAAGGAGGTGCAGATGCTGGCAGTGCGTGGTTGCAAAGTCTGTCTCTGTCCCGGCAGCAACCGCTTTCTGGGTGTCGGCGTCGCCCCCTTGGAGCAAATGCTGCATCACCATCTGCTTCCCGCACTTGGCACCGATTCCATCGCTTCCAATGAAACGCTTGACCTGTGGCGGGAGATGCAGATCCTGCGTGAAGATCATCCCGGGGTGAGTCCAGTCGAGATCATGGCCATGGCAACCCTGGGAGGAGCTGCGGCCCTGGACCGGGAACATGATTTCGGTACTTTGGCCCCTGGCCGGAAAGCCATCTTCCTGAATGTGGACAGCCAACTCCTGCATGGTGTGCAGAATGAGGAACAGCTTCTGGATGCGCTCACTGGTGGCGGCTGTCCCTCCACGATCCGATGGGTTGTGGAAGGCTGAAAGGTACTTTTTTTCTTATGAAAGCTTGGATGAGATGTGGACACCGTGGTTGAACCTGTTCGAGAAAAAATGAAGAATCCTGCCGTTAACACATCGGCCTTGCCGATTTTCAGGTTTTTTGCGGCCTGCGTGGTCGGCTTTTTCCATTTTGGCCAGAAGACTGATTTTTATTACCACTTCCCGGAGATATTCAAGGCTGGCGCGGAGATGGTTACCTTCTTCTTCGTTCTTTCCGGATTCCTGTTGTATTTAGGGTATCACCAGCGGGAGCTTGTGTCGTTGCGGCAGTACTTTACGAAACGGGCGCTCCGGATATTGCCTCTTTATTACGTGGCCTTCCTGATGACAGTCGTGCTCAGGGGGATTGCCGGTAAATTGTCTTTTTCAGAGTTTTTCATTAATCTGTTCTGTCTGCAATCGTGGTTTGTCAGTCCGATCTCTTTTAATTTTACCAGTTGGTTTGTCTCTGATCTGGTGTTCTTTTATTGCCTTTTTCCGTTCATCCTCTCCTTTCTGAAAAAACATAAGCCGGCTCCCGCCCATATGATAGCCGCGAGTCTGTTGCTCTGGCTGGTCACCCAGGGAGTTCTGACCAAGCTTCTCAATTCGCATTTCTATCTTGGATATCCTTCCTATTCCCACGATCTGCTGTTTTATCTGCCTCTTCCCCACTTTTGTAGTTTTTTCATGGGGATATGCGGAGCCTATTGTGTCCGGGCGTATGACCTCAGGGAGCGGCGGGGTGAAGTCGTCTCCCTGCTGACGACCGTACTCCTCTTGGGCGCGGTGGCGTTGTTGATTCAGGTCCTGCCGCGATTCACCCGAGGTCTGGGCTTTGAGTTGCCTTTTTATTCCAGCCTCTATGCCCCGGTCTTCCTGGCCGTGATCCTCAATATCACCCTCTCCCGCAATGCGTTATTGCGAATATTGTCGTGGCCTCGTTTTGTGTTTTGGGGGGAAGTGAGTTACGCCCTCTATATCATTCAGGCGCCAATGGACGAGCTGTATAAGTATTTAATTCCTGGACTCTTTACTGTGTCGGAGGACGTGAAATTCCTTCTGTTTTTTGTATTGCTTGTATCGGTATCTGCCTTGCTTACATCGTGGGAGAAATCGGTTGTCCGGCGAATTATGCGATGATTTTCTCGATGGGGAGCGGCGGTCGTGTCTTTCCAGCTGTGGCCGTTGTGAATGCCCTGATGTCTTCGATGAAAAAGGTTGGTTTCCATGAACAAGGATAAAGAAGAGAGGGAACAGTTGGCCAGGATCGGGATGGTCAACTATATCAACATGGCGCCGATCTATGAGAGCTGGAAGAAAAGGGCGCATCCGGCCCAGTGGCATTTGATTGAGGCTCCGCCTGCTACGCTCAACCGGATGCTGGCGGCCGGCGATCTTGACCTTGGTTTTGTCTCCTCTCATGAGTACTGTGTCCGGCCCGAGCTGTACCGGATCCTGGCCGATCTGTCGATCAGTGCCAATGGCCCGGTGGGTTCGGTGTTCCTCTTCTCCCGGATTGATCCCGGCAAGCTGGATGGTTGTCCGGTGCTGCTCAGCGGCCAGTCGCAGACCTCGGTCTTTCTGGTCAAGATCATTCTGGAGGAGTTTTATGGGGTTAAACCCCGGTACAGTTCCGGAGATGTCGAGAGTGAGATGAGTTCCCCGGCCCAGGCGCTGCTGGCCATAGGTGATCAGGCCCTGCGGCTGGTGGGAGATCCCCGGTTTCCATATCAGCTTGATCTGGGGGCGGTGTGGCGGCAGCATACCGGGCTGCCCTTTGTCTTTTCCGTATGTGCGGTGCGGGAGGATTTCTGCCGGAGAGCGCCTGAGACCCTGGCCCTGATTCACGAGGAATTTGCCGACTGCGTCCGGGAAGGGCGGGAGAATCTGGAGGCCATCTGTCAGGTGGCGGCCCCGAGGATTCCCATGCACCCGGACGAATGTTATGTCTATCTGCGGGCCATCGAGTATGATCTGGGGGTAGATAAACAGTTGGCTCTGGAACGGTTTTCCCGCTATCTGATTGATCGTGGTGAAGGGTCGGCGCAGGCGCTGCCGTTGAAGATTGAAGACAGAAGGGTATAAGGAGAGAGGGCAGGATAATGGGAAACAGGCAAGGTCCAAAAAAGATCCTGGTGGCAGTGACTGGCGCCTCGGGCATGTTGTATCTTCAGTCCTTTCTGCGAGTCATCCAGGATCTTGATCTGGTGGTGCACGGTATCTGTTCCGAGGCTGGCCACAAGGTGCTGGGGCTGGAAAAGGGGCTGACGCCGCAGGAGCTGCCGGCGGTCAACACCTGGTTTGACTGCCGGGACTTTGCCGCTCCTCCGGCATCCGGTTCCAGCGGCTACGATGCCATGCTGGTCCTGCCCTGCAGCATGGGGACGCTGGCTGCCATTGCCGCCGGGATCTCCGCGAATCTGATCCAGCGCTGTGCCGACGTGATGTTGAAAGAACGCAAAGATCTGGTGCTGGTGGTGCGGGAAACACCCTTGAATCGGACCCATCTCAACAATATGCTGGCGGCCCATGATGCCGGGGCCATTATCTGCCCGCCCATGCCCGGGTTTTACCTGCAACCGGCCAGCCTGGAAGAGGCGGCCGATACCTTCTCCTGGCGGCTTGCCGATCAGATAGGGCTTAATATTCCGGGGCGACGCTGCTGGGGCGCAGAGGAAGAATAGATGTTAAAAAAGATTGGTATTCTGCTGGAGATGGTGAAGTTTAAACTCACGGTCTTTGCCATGCCCTTTGCCCTGATGGGGGCCTTTCTGGCGGGTCGTGGCGCACCGGATGGCATGACCTTTCTCTGGGTGGTCCTAGCCATGGTCGGGGCGAGGACCTGTGCCATGGGCTTTAACCGCATTGTTGACCGCCATTTTGACAGCGCCAATCCCCGTACCGCAGGCCGGGCCATTCCGGCGGGCGAGGTGCGGCTGCAGGAGGCCTGGGCCATGGTGAGCCTCGCCGGACTCCTTTTTTTCTTTGCCTGCTATAACCTCAATGCCCTGACCCTGAAACTGGCGCCCCTGGCTCTCTCCTTGACCCTGTTTTACTCCCTGACCAAGCGTTTCACCTCGTTCTGCCATCTGGTACTCGGTGTGGCCCTGGCCTTTTCGCCTCTTGGCGGCTGGGTGGCGGTATCAGGAAGCCTGACCGGGTTCCCTTGGGCGCTCTCTCTTGGGGTCCTGTTCTGGGTGGCCGGGTTTGATACCATCTATGCCTGCCTCGATGCGGATTTTGACCGGGCATCCGGCCTCCATTCTCTGCCTTCCCGTTTGGGGCGGGAAAATGCCTTCCGGCTGGCAATCGGGTTTCACCTCCTCGCCTTTGTCCTCTTTACCCTGACCGGGGTGCAGGCCCGTCTCAACCTCTGCTATTATCTCGGCATCGTGCTCACCGCCGCCGTTCTCTTCTATCAACACCTGGTGGTCAATCCCCGAGATCTGTCCCGGATTAAGGGCTCTTTTTTTTCCTTGAACGGGGTAATCAGTCTCACCCTCTTTGCGGCCACCTGGCTGGCGCTGTTGACCGGAAAAGGGTGAGACAGTGACCAGATTCTGTGGAACTTTCTGCTACGCTCTCGTCCTGTTCTTGTGGACGATTGATGGCGCTGCGGCAGAATCTCCTCCCCTCGGTGTGGCTGATCCCTCTCTCCTTCGTTCCGCCTATGGTGGTGATGAAACCTTCCAGTATGATGTCTCCTGGAGTGGTGGCATTAAGATCGGTGAACTGCGTCTGCGGATAATCCGGACTGTCAAGGATCATGACAGTTTTGAGATCCATGCCCGGGTCACTGATTATGGGACCTTCCGTTTTTTTTATCCGGTTGATGACACCTTTGTCACCCTGGTACAAGGGGAGCAGCGGTTGCCGGTCAGGTATGAGGTAGAGCAGAAGGAGGGGCGCGGCTATAAGGCGCATCGTCTAAGTCTCTATGATCAGGAGAGAAATCTCGTGCGCTACCGCAAAAATGATGAGCCGGAGCAGCAGTTTGTGATGACCGGAAAGGCCCATAATGAATTCTCCTCGTTTTTCTTAACCCGGGTGCTGCCCTTTACGCCGGACACCTCGGTCATTGTGCCCACCTTTGCCGATGAAAAGCGGCATGAGGTGGTGGTCACTCCTCGGCAGTGGTCCTATTTTGATGAAACCCTGCTCGGGCCGGTAAACGTGGTCGAGGTCCTGCCCCGCATGACTTTCAAGGGCTTGTACGATAAGAGCGGCGATACGGTGATCTGGTTCACCGATGATGCCTGCCGGGTGCCGGTACGCATTCGCTCAAAGATCTTGATCGGCTCGCTCACCGCCGAACTGGTCGCCTACCACGGCACGTCCTGCGGCCGGCAGTGGAATCTGGAGCAGAAGGTATTGGATGAAGAGGCAAAGAAGAAGGCGGCGAAGATCAAGGGGGATTGAGAAGGAAGAAGAAAACTCATGAATAATCCGATAAAAGTAACTCTTTTCATTTTGGTTGTTTTGTCTCTGTCGGTGGGCGGAATAGCCTTATTGACGAACACAAACCAATACCCTCTTCCCATAGAAACAGTGGCAGACAAGGTTCTCATAGAAAAAAAGGCCAGACGACTTACTCTTTTCAACAATCGGAAATCATTGAAATCTTACCGTATCGCTCTCGGGCCGAATTCAGAGGGCAAAAAGAAGGAAGAAGGTGACAAGCGAACGCCCGAAGGAACGTATATGATCGACCGACGAAAAGAACGGAGCAGCTATCATCGTGCGCTCCACATTTCATACCCGAATCCAGACGACATCGCCCAAGCTAAAGCAAGAGGTGTGTCACCTGGCGGTGACATAATGGTCCATGGGCTACCTAATGGCATCGGGTTTCTCGGAAAGCTTCATGTGAAAAGAGACTGGACACTTGGATGCATTGCTGTAACCAATTCTGAAATCGACGAAATATGGCGTGTAGTTACTGATGGTACTACGGTGGAGATTGTCCGTTAAGCAAGTTTGTCCCCCCTTCCTGATCGCTGAAAGCTGTTGGCACGGTCATATTTCACTGGCGTTGAAAGAAAAAGTGTTTATACTTATGCATTTTATGTCCATGAATAAGCAGGGATCATGCCCTGAACATTGCAATAACTGCATGAAAATCTTAACAAGGAGAATATAATGAAATTGATTCTGTTGGGCGCCCCCGGCGCTGGAAAAGGCACCGTTGCCAAGTTGTTGACCGCACTCGATGGCTCGGTCCAGATCTCTACCGGCGATATCCTGCGTGGCGCTGTCCAGGCGGGAACCGAACTGGGCAAAGAGGCCGAGGCCTTCATGAAACGTGGTGATCTGGTGCCCGATTCCCTGATCATGGGGATCATGGAAAAACGTCTGCAGGAGTCTGATTGCGCCAAGGGCTTTTTGCTCGACGGCTTTCCCCGCACCATTCCTCAGGCCGAGGAGTTGACCCAGCTTCTGGCCAAGCTCAACATTAAACTGGATATGGCCGTTGATATCGATGTGCCCCGTGATATTATCCTGGACCGTCTTTGTACCCGCCGGACCTGTGAGAATTCAGCATGTCAGGCCATCTACAATGTGAAATCCAACCCACCTAAGGTGGAGGGGATCTGTGACAAGTGCGGCGCCCGCGCTGTGCAGCGTGAGGATGAAACCGAGACGGCCATCACCCACAGGCTTGAGACCTATAACGAGAAGACCGCCCCTCTCATCGGTTTTTATCGGGAAAAGGGCTTGCTGATGAGTGTGCCTGCCACCTCCAGCGATGACGTCATCAACGCCGTGAAGGCGAAATTGAATCTGTAGGCATAAGGCAGATTCCATGGAGGCTGTCCTGGCATGACCGGTCAGCCTCCTTTTTTAACTCAGTAAGGAGCGGTGAACAAATGACTCAGACAATTGTGACCACTGATTTTGCGGGACTGAATCTGGTGCATCGGGGAAAGGTCAGGGATATGTACGCCATTCCTGGTCATGACGATAAGCTGCTGATGGTGGCCACCGACCGGATCTCGGCCTATGATGTGGTGATGGATGACCCGGTCCCGGGCAAGGGTCGGATCCTGACCCAGATCTCCCTGTTCTGGTTTGACCTGCTGGGCGATATCGTTGACAATCACCTGATCACCGCTGATGTAAGCGAATATCCGGCGCTGTGCCAGCCCTATGCCGACCAGTTGGCAGGCCGCTCCATGCTGGTACGCAAGACCCAGCCCCTGTCTATTGAGTGTATTGTCCGCGGCTACCTCTCCGGCTCCTTCTGGAGTGCCTACAAGAAAAATCCGACGGTCTGCGGTTTTGCCCTGCCTGCCGGGATGCAGGAGTCTGATCAGTTTCCCCAACCTCTGTTTACCCCCTCAACCAAGGCGGCCATCGGCGACCATGACGAAAATATCTCACTGGCTACCATGGAAGAGATGATTGGTAAGGAGCGAGCCCGTGAGATCGCTGATATCAGCATTAACCTCTACAGCAGGGCCGCCGATTATGCCCGGAAGAAGGGGATCATCATTGCCGATACCAAGTTTGAGCTGGGTGTCATTGGTGATAAGCTAATCCTGATCGATGAGGTACTGACCCCTGATTCTTCCCGTTTCTGGCCGGTGGACGAATATCAGCCGGGCCGGGGCCAGGCCAGTTTTGACAAACAGTTCCTGCGCGATTATCTTTCATCGCTTGATTGGGGCAAGACTCCGCCGCCGCCAAAACTGCCGACGGAGATCATTGCCAAGACCAAATCCCGCTACGAAGAGGCCCTGCGCAAGTTGACCGAGGGGTAAGCATAAGCAGTTGGTGACGGCCCCGATTTGTGCAGGGCGGGGGGCTTTCCAGGGTTATTCTGCAGGAGGATGAACGTCATGCTCGATTTTACGGAATACACCAAGATCTTTATTGCCTTACTGGCAATCGTCAATCCCATCGGGGCCATCCCCATTGTCATTGCCCTGACGGCGGATGCCTCGGAGGAAGAATTTAAGCGGACCACCAAGACCACGGTGATTTCCGTCTTGGTGATTCTGGTAACGGCCTTGTTGACGGGTGAGTTTCTGCTCGGTTTTTTTGGAATCAGTATCAGCTCGTTCCGGGTTGCCGGCGGCATCCTGCTCCTGCTTATGGCCATCTCTATGCTCCATGCCCGCCACAGTGCGATCACCTTCAGCAAGGAAGAGGCTGATCACGACAGGAGCGACAGTCGGGAATCAGTGGCGGTCGTCCCGATCTCCATGCCCTTGCTGGCCGGCCCTGGGGCCATCAGCACGGTCATTCTCTACACCCAGAAAAGCCATGCGCCGCTTCATTATCTGTTTATGGGGCTTGATATACTGCTGCTGGTGCTGACTCTGTGGCTCGCCTTCCTCTCCATTCCGTGGATCTCTAAACATACCAGCCAGACGGGTATCAATATCTTTTCACGGGTTATGGGGCTGATCCTGGCCGCCATTGCCATTGAATTTATCGCCAACGGCATAAAGGGGTTATTTCCCACGCTTGCCTGAAAGATCTCACCTCAGCATAATGCCAAATCAATGACCTCGCTGATATCATTGATGGTAACGATCTTCATATCTTCCAGAATATCTTCCGGAATTTCTTTAAGATCTGCTGTGTTTAACAGGGGCAGAATGACGGTTTTCACCCCTGCCCGACGGGCGGCAAGAATTTTGTCGCGTATCCCGCCGACCGGCAGCACCCGGCCGCTTAAAGTCAGTTCACCGGTCAAGGCGATATCTTTTCCCACCGGCCTTTTTGTCAACAGTGACAGCAGGGCCATGGCAATGGTAAGGCCTGCGGAAGGCCCATCCTTGGGGACCGCGCCGGCTGGAACATGGATATGAATGTCATGGCCGTTGAAAAAATCGTCGTCAATATGGAATAATGCGGCGTTGCTGCGAATATAACTCAATGCCGCCTGGGCAGACTCCTTCATTACCTCCCCCAGTGAGCCGGTGAGGATGAGTGTCTCTTTCCCTTTCATGATCGTTGCCTCGATGAAAAGGATCTGCCCTCCCGCCTCGGTCAATGCCAGGCCGGTGGCAACGCCGATCCTCTCGGTATCACCTGCAAGTTCAAAGAAATATCGGCGCGGACCAAGATATTTTTCAACCAGCTCTTCGGTAATCTCTATGGTTTTTTTCTCTTCCCCGTGGAGCACGATCTCTCTTGCCAGCTTTCGACAAACAGCGGCAATCTGCCGTTGAATATTCCTCAGCCCTGCTTCCCGCGTATATTCACGAATTATCTTTTGTACCGCTTCCGGCGTGAATACCAGTGATTGCCCGGACAGACCTGTCTCCTCAATTTGTCGCGGGATCAGATAGTCGAAGGCGATCCTCTCCTTTTCCTCCTCCGTATAACCGGAGAGATGCAGAAGCTCCAGCCGGTCAAGAAGTGGCGCGGGGATAGGGTCAATTGTATTGGCAGTGGCAATGAACATGACCCGTGACAGATCAAAGGGCAGGTCCAGGTAATTATCGATAAAGTGGGTGTTCTGAGTATGGTCGAGCACCTCGAGCAGAGCGGATGCCGGATCCCCCTTGAAATCCTGGCCGATTTTATCGATTTCATCAAACATAATAACAGGATTACGGGATCCGGCGCGGCGAATTTCCTGGATAATCCGGCCGGGAAGGGCGCCAATATAGCTTCGTCGATGGCCGCGAATTTCTGCCTCATCTTTCATCCCTGCCAGGGAAATGCGAATGAATTTCCGGCCAAGGCATCTGGCAATGGATTTCTGCAGAGATGTTTTACCTGTTCCCGGAGGGCCGACAAAACAGAGAATTGGTCCTTTGGTGTCGAGCTGTTTTTTCTTTTTTGCCAAGGCCTGTTTGCTTGTTTCACGGAGTTCATCAAGCTGTAACGGCTTGGCCAGAAAATGGAAAGAGCCCTTTTGCATGGCCTCAACAGCGGTCGGGGTGGTGGCATATCCGGTAACAATGATAACTTCGGTGCTGGGATCCAGGGCCTTGGCTTTTTCCA
Organism: uncultured Desulfobulbaceae bacterium; assembly: GCA_903887485.1. Lineage (GTDB taxonomy): Bacteria > Desulfobacterota > Desulfobulbia > Desulfobulbales > Desulfocapsaceae > UBA2270. The sequence continues at coordinate 31,766 of CAISPV010000030.1, forward strand.
GTACCTCCATCCCCCCGGCCCCTTTCATCTTCAAATCCGTCACCACGAGATCAAATCGCTTTTTTTCCAAAAGGGCCAGCGCTTCATCGCCTCCGGCAACGCTTGAAACATTATAGCCCTCCCGTGACAGGACATGTTCCAGGTTGCGGCGTGCAGTTTCATCATCATCGGCAAGCAGAACATTGTGGCGGCAGGATAATTTCAGGATACGGACGGCCAGGTATTCCAGGATACGTTCTTTTATATCCTGTAATCCATAATGATCTTCATCGAGTATCTTCTGGGCGCGGTCGATATCAAGATTATCCTCGGTAAAGGTATTCCACGGCAGGCTGGTAAGATATTCGATATAGTTTGTGCCGATGGTGTACTCGGTTGCGGAGGTGTTGGTCTTCGTAAGTTTGTCAACTTCCCTGAGTACCGCTTTTCTGACCAGAGGCGGCATGTCGACGCGCAGTACCGTTTCGCGCAGTTTGTCTATATCAGAGGAGTCTTCGTATTCCTGCTCTTGTTCGGGCTGCTGCCATTTTGAAAATATTCCCATTTTTATCCTCTGTTTATCAGCCTACTGTTGCAAGAGTGAGTGTGCAGCATGTCAATGTTTACAACCTGTCATAAAGCCGATTGCCGAGCAATGTTCATGAATAGTTCGTTTCTTATGATCTACCTTACTTTTTGATAAAAACCAAAAAAATTGAAGCAGATTTGGTTTGATGCAAATTGCAACGTTGGTGTTGGTAGTGTAACACTATCTAACTTGTTGTTGTTGCAATACATAAAGTTGAAACGATAGCGCGCTGTTTCATATAGTAATATCACGATTCGTTGCCCTGAAAACGGTAATTGATGAGAAATGTATTGAATTCAGTGAGTTGATGATAAAAAATTATTTTGGCACATCTGTTGCATTAATAAAAGACAAAGGGAGTTAACGGTTTGAAATAAAAACATTATTAAGGAGAGATGAAAATGAAAACGAACACGAAAAAGACGTATTTCGATACACTGATGATGGCAATCACTTTTGCTGAGGCTGGTGAATATGAAACAGCGAAGGGCATACTGGAGCAGACCAATCAGCAGCGGAAGCAGCCGGAAACAAGAGTGGAACAACGACCGGCCTTAGAGCTTTAAGAGATACAACAAGAGACTAATTTCTTTAATATAACCCAGTTCATACGGAGGAACAACATCATGTCGAACGAAAAAACACATCTGAGTAAGTGGGATAAGCTGATGATGGCAATCACCTTTGCTGAGGCCGGTGAGCCTGAAACGGCCAGAGATATTCTTGAAAAGACCAACAAAAAGCAAAAACGGCCTGAAAATCAGGGCGAGAGTCGACCTGATTTGCGAGTTTGATAAAAAAGGTAGTCACAAGATTCACATGAAAAAAATAAAGGGGCAACAGCTAAAAGCTGAAGCCCCTTATTCTATTGGTGCTGGGTCAAGACAAAAACCCACTGAGTTTAATCTGCACATTCGACTTCAAAACCGACATCTGTCTATTCAAAAAAAAAATTTCTGATGACTTCCTGACTCTTCTGATCTGTTTGCAGAGTCTGAAAACCGGCTATAAAGGATCTTCTCAAGGGTGCATGAACGTATATTTTCTTTGATGACAGCACCTTTGATCGCTCTCGCTCCAAGGTTGTTGAGCTTCTTGCCTGGGTGGGGGGTGAAATCAGTATTCTGATCAGAATTGTCTATGCAGTTTGTCGCGGTGACTTAGGGGAAACCATGAAAACAATTGAAAATGTTATGTTCTTCTGATAGGGTCTATACTTGATAGTGTTGCAATATTTTTTACATGGAACTTGGTAAAAATATTTCGACTGTGATTGAATGGATCACTATTCATTTTCAGGTTGGTTAAAGGATTCAGGAAGAAGGTTGCGTCACCCTGTATTACTCGAGGTTGAATCTTGCCAGAACAAACCTTAACCAATTTGACATTGATCGTAACTATCAGCTTATTTTAATGAAGTTTAACTGAAATATCAAAAAACCATACACCAACTTGTTACAACAGGAGAAATAATGAGTAATACCGACAATGATAAAAAATTTCGTGAGATGGCGGACGCTTTTATCGCCGAAGCCAATAAACTGAGTAAAAATGAGGACCTGGGTATGGTCAGTGCGTCATTTTTGTATGCTGCGGCGCGATTTAATATATTTCTTGTTGCGGCAAGTTCGGGTTCGGCAGATGAATTTGCGTCAAAAAAAGAAAATTCATTAAACGCCCTTATGGCGGAATTCAAAAAAATGCTTGAAGATCATTTCGAGAATTACAAAGAGAATTTTAAAAAAAACCTAGGGAGATAAGATGTAGTCGTTGAGACCTGATCTGACAGTTGTTAATTTCTCAAGTCGTTAGTGTCAGATTACTTTCAAGCTTATCCTACGGTACCCCACCTCCTGTTCCCAATTGCCAAGAGGAGAATGATTATGAGGTTTATAAACCTTTAATACATCTCAGGCAGGGGCATTGATTTGATCCTACCTTTTTTTAATAGCATGTTATGCCCTTGTGAGTAGGATTGCCAGAGGTAGGATCTTCAGAAAATGTGCAGAACCAAAGTTGAGACTTCTACTGTATATCTGATTTCGGGAGTTAAGACATCTCCTATCAATCTGGAATGATAACCAGTAGAGCTTCATAACGACTATATCAGAAGTGTCCCTGTCTCCCCCTGTTTTCCCAACATGGCTGTAATCACAATACTGTCAAGTCAATCATTCTGCATCGTCCTTCTCTTCATGATGGCTGGGTATATGCAACTTGTTCATGAGATCTGCAAAAGGGGTGTGGGTGGCCGTTGGTTTCTTTTCCGTAGCTGAATTTTGAGTGGGTAGCCATTCGGCGTCCAGAGAGCGGGAGTGTTCGTTGTCATGGCTGTAGATACACAACAGTTCCCAGTTGCTGCCGTCGGGCGGATTGTTCCTGTAATTATGATCTTTGTGATGAACTGTCAGCTCTCGCAGTTTTTTTCCGGAAAAATCACGGCCGCATTTTCCACAGACCCAGGGGAGGATCTTCAGCGCTTGATCTCGGTACTCTGTTTTTTTCATTTTTTTCCCTCAGCAGAGCTAGAAAATACTACAAAAAGAGATACACTGGTGTTTCGGTAGAAAATTAAACTGTGCAGAATAATATCTTCTACCCTCTTCCCCCAATGTCAATATCTCTATATTAAACCAATCCAGAATATTTAGAACTTAATCTTGACTATCGACGGCCCAGATCAAGCTCCCTAAAATGATGCCGTCTTTCTGTATAATACTCAACTACTCTTGGCAAGATAGGTAACTCATGCTATTTTCATTAGAAATCCGATGTGCCAGAATATCTTTTCTACATTGAAGCGACAAAAAAGCAGAAGAGGATAACTTTTTAGATGAAGATAAATCAACCATTGAGGAAATATCACCATGGATATTGACCCATTGGACACCATTGAGAAGGTCGATGAATCTCGCCCAGGCGATCGGGCTGCTATGCGCCTGAACACAATTGTTGCTATTACGGTTGCGATTCTCGCCACCTTCATGGGTATCTGCAAAGTTAAGGATGACAATATCGTCCAGAACATGCAACAGGCGCAGGCCAACAAACTTGATCATTGGGCATTTTATCAAGCACGTAATATTCGTGAAGAAATTGCCAAAGCGACTCTGGTCCAGTTACGATTAAGTGTAGCCACCGGATCTCCTGCAGACAATGCGCGTTATCAGCCGGCGATTGATGCCTACGAAAAAATGGCTGCCGAACAAAACAAGAAAAAAGATGAATTAAAGGCATTGGCCGAGCAGGATCAGAACGATTATGACGCTATAAATTTTCGAGATGATCAATTTGATTTATCGGATGCGATGATTGCAATTGCAATTTCTTTGTTGGCAGTTACAGCTCTAACACAAAAGCGCTGGCTATATCTGATCGCAATGATTCCTACCGGATTTGGTATCTTAATGGGCTTGTCTGGATTGCTCGGATGGTCAATTCATCCTGCAATCTTGGTTCGTTTATTGTCATAAGATGAATAAATTGCAGTAGGACACTAATCAAGTTGTTACACTATGTTGAAGGTTGAAGCCACAAGTAATTATGCCTAAACTCTGGATATTCCTATGTGTTTTTGGAGCGTGCTCTATGAATGAAGAAATCCTGAAAGAGGCCATATTATGAAGAAAGTAATTTTTGCGGTAATGTGCGTGGTCATGCTGTTCGGAATGGTAACAACGGGCCATGCCAATTTTAGGGAGTGGCGCGGAGGAATTAGAGCGCGAATTCATGAAGCTGAAGACCGGATCGACTGGGGCATCGAAAGGGGAGCACTCACACGAAACGAAGCAGAGAGACTCCATCAAGAACTGAGCGGGATTTTCTACGAGATCGACAGAATGAAGGAAGACGGACAACTCGATGAACGAGAGCGGGATATCATCAATCGGGACCTTGACCGGCTGGATCGTGACATTAGCAGAGAAAAACGTGACAGCGACCATCGACAAAATGACAATTACGACAACGACCACCGAGATGGCAATCACGATCACAGAGACAGATAGCAGGGGTTTGTCAGTGGATACAACTCTCTTTCGGTGAGTTTGGTCAAGGATAATATTGACATGCCAAAAGTTATCGCGTACAGCGGCGACTCGCTGTTTTATATTCAAGTTCCTTGGCCTTCGTTGAGTTTTTCGTTATATTTTTTCATACCAATAATGCTCTTTACACGGAAATTCATAAATGAAAAAATCAATAAAAGCAGTCCTGTTATCAGCTTTTGTATTTCCGGGTGTAGGGCATATTTACTTAAAAAAGTATATTCCTGGTGTGGTCTTAGTTGGCACTTCATTAGTCGGGAGCTACTATGTGATTTCAAAGACGGTGGAGAGGGCTTTTCGAATAGTCGAAAAGATACAAAGTGGTGGTGTCCAACTGGATGTCACGGCAATTACAGAATTAGTGTCAAAACAATCAACTGGCTTTGAAGCTCAACTGATTAATATTGCTACAGTAGTAATAATCCTTTGTTGGCTAATTGGTATTGTTGACTCTTATAGAGTTGGTTGTGTACAAGACAAGGGTGGCTCTACCGCAGAGGATATGGGTAGATATCGGAAAAAATAGCACATTGTCTTTCGTGGATAGTTAAGATGGCTTTTATGGAAACTATCATAGCTGATCCAGAGAAAAGGCAATGCTGATTAAAACTTTACTCAATAAGGTCGAACGGTTCAAGTCGTTCGTTTACGGTTCCATCTGCGTCATGAATCCGTGGTATGAAAGTGTAGGCCAAGCTGATTTTTTAAACCTTTCCTGCATAGCCAAAAGGCCACACCTGTGGCCTTTTGGCATGTTCCTCAAGCCAGGGTTGCCGCTGTGAAACAGGATCATTTGGGCTTTAACCGCATTTCCCGATGTGCCATAAAAATAAAGGGGTTTCAGCCGTAAAAGCTGAAACCCCTTTATTCTATTGGTGCCTAGAGCGGGAGTCGGACCCGCACGGGCGCAAGGCCCACGAGATTTTAAGTCTCGGGTGTCTACCAGTTCCACCATCCAGGCATAGTCGTTATTTGTACCACAGGGATGTTTTGTTTGTCAATCGGCAAAACTGGGTGGGTAACGAGCAGGCAATATGTCTGATGGTGGAGGGCATTGACTTGATATTTTGTATTTGCAGAGGTCATAGTTGTGTGGTTGCAGTATTGAGGCGTACAGTCTGAGCCTCTATTCTTCCTCTTTGAAAGAAAATTCAATATCCCCTTTTTGTCTCAACAGCTCTGCCACCTTCTGTCCACAGCGTTTTGATCCGCAGGAACCGCCGCCTATTCCGGTGGCCTGGGCAATCTGCTCAAAGCTGGTGGCCCCATTTTCAATGGCCTTGATAATCCTGCGCAGCTTGATTCCCTTGCAGATGCAGCCTGGTTTTAGCCGGGCGAGGATTTCTTCTTCGGTGGCCATCTCCAGTTATGCCTCCGGCTGTTCCGATGGATGAAAATGATGGCGGATCTCCCGCGCCAGTTCCGGGCCGATTCCAGGCACCCTGGTCAGTATTTCCTCTGAGGCCTGTTTGATCTGGGTCAGGCTGCCGAGGGTCTTGAGCAGCATCTGTTTCTTCTTGGTACCGATGCCGCTGATGGCATCCAGCTCTGAGGCCAGGGTGGATTTATTGCGCAGTTTGCGGTGAAAGCTCACTCCGTAGCGATGCGATTCGTCCCGGATGCGCATGAGATAGAGCAGAACCGGATTGTGGGGTGGCAGGATGATGGGATTTTTGCGGCCCGGTTTATAGAGTTTTTCCCCTTCTTCCTCTTTTTCCTTGGCGATGCCGAGCCAATCCAGCTCCTGGATATCTCCAGCGCCTGTCTCCCGGGCCACGCGCAGGGCTATCCCTAACTGGCCGCGGCCGCCATCGACCATCAGCAGATCAGGCAGGTCGTTTTCTTCCAGGCCTCGTTTTAACCGGCGTTCCAGTACCTCGGCCATCATCGCGTAATCATCGGGGCCATCAATGGTTCGGATCTTGTAGTGCCGGAACTTATGGGGGGCCGCCTCACCCCGCTCAAAACAGACCAGGGACCCGACCGCATGCTGGCCGGATGTATTGGAGATATCCAGGCATTCAATGGTGTCAGGACTATGATGCAGGTGCAGGCTTTTGACCATGGCGTTTGCGAGTGTCTGCCAGGACTGTTCTTTGTGGTCGCGCTCGGCAAAAAGCTGCTGGGCGTTGGCATTGGCCATGGCGATGAGCTGCATCCGATCACCGCGTTGCGGGACCTGGAGCTGGACGGTCTCGCCCCGCAGGTCGCTCAGTCGTTCGCTGAGGAGTTCTTTGTCCTCGGGTTCCAGAGGTAAGAGAATGTCTTGTGGCAGATTGTCGCCCTGATCGTAATACTGGTTCAAAACCTGGGACAGTATATTTGCGTCATCCCCGATGGGGTCAGCGAGAAAAAAGGTGCGGCTGCCGCTGATCGTGCCGTTTCTGACCAAGAGGATGGCAAGGGCCAGGGAGGCATCTTTTCTGGCCAGGCCAAAGATGTCCTGATCCCGGGAATGGGTGGCCACGATCACCTGTTTTTCCAGGGTGCGGGACAGGGCCTGAATCTGGTCGCGGATGATGGCAGCTCGCTCAAACTCAAGGTCGCGCGCGGCCAGTGCCATCTGCTGGCCCATGGCGGTAATCAGGTCCCGGTTATGCCCTTCGAGGACCATGATGACCCTGGCCACCATCTCTTGGTACCCTGTTCGGTCGGTCAGACCCATGCAGGGGGCCAGACAGTTGTGCATCTGGCCGTTGAGACAGGGCCGTGTCCGAGCCTGGAGCTGAGCGCCCTTGCATCTGCGCAGGGGAAAGAGGGAGGCGAGCAGTCTGAGGGTTGCCCACATGGCCGAAGGCGAGGAATAGGGGCCGAAATAGCGGGCGCCGTCTTTTTTTCTACGTCTGGTCATCAGTACCCGCGGCCATTCCTCCTGGATCGTGACCTTGAGCAGGGGGTAATTCTTGTCATCACGAAGGATGATATTGTAGCGGGGGCGATGTTTTTTGATCAGCGAGGCCTCAAGGATGAGGGCCTCTTTTTCGGTACGGGTGAGCAGGGTATCCACCTTGTGGACATGGGAGAGCATGACCGCCGTCTTGTCCTGACCCGCTTGGGCAATCCGGGCGTAAGAGGCCAGCCGCTTGCGCAGATCCTTGGCCTTGCCGACATAGAGGACGCCGGATTTTTTATCGAGCATCAGGTAAACCCCTGGAGAATGGGGGGTAGCGGCGAGAAGATCAGGGGGAAACATGGTGTCTGTCTGTTGTCAGGATGATGCGGAAAGGAGTCAGGGCATCGTCTTCAAGAGGGGCTGTCTTACTTTTGCCCTGTTTATGAAGGAGTAGATGGCACCGGGAAATTTTAATCGCGTAATGGTCTTATCAGGTCATGATAGCAGGAGAATAAACAGTAAGATGTGATTTTTCAAGACCTGCCTTCTTTTCTCTGATGCTTAATTGACATGGTTTTGAGGATATGATTACAATTAAATATTATTCATCATCTCGGAGAGGGAGGCAGAAATGAAACAAACAGATTGGAAAAAGCAAAAAATCAAGGCTGATAACGGTTGCACTATGCGACGGATGAGTGGCGTTTTGCTTGGGGTTGTCCTTCTGATGGCACCGGGCGCAGGGCTGGCGGGTACGGGGCCGGACTGGAATCCCTTGCCGGATACCGGTCAGAAAAAGTGTTACGATGAAAATGTGGAGATACCCTGTCCGGGTGCCGGGCAGTCTCTGTATGGTCAAGATGCCCAGTATCAGGGCCCGGCCCCTTCCTATCAGGTTAATGATGAGGGTGAAATCGTCACCGACAACAATACCCGCCTGATGTGGATGCAGTCTGATGACGGAGTGCGCCGTATCTACACGGCTGCCAACACCTACTGCACCAGTCTTACTCTTTCCGGCAAGACGGGTTGGCGACTGCCGTCTGCAATCGAACTTACGTCCATTATCGATTATAGCCGTTTAAACCCGTCGATTAATCCCGTTTTTAGCAGTCAGTTGGCCTTTTACTGGACGGCTACCGGCAAGGCGGGCGGCGTCCAATATAATTGGATGATCAATTTTGCAGATGGTAGCGATTATACAGGCGATAAAATAAGTACTGCTGATGCTAGCGCTCGTTATGTTCGTTGTGTTTGCACTGGACCATGAAAAATTGGGGCTTTGGTTTTGTCGTTCCTTGTGATGCTGCATGGAGATCGGGCCAGCGGAATGTTTTTTTTGTCGCGCAATGGATCTGGATGTGTGCGGTTTTTAGTACCTTACAGGATATTTTCTTGTTTTTTTTGAAAGAAAATATCCTGTAAGGTACTTATCCCGGCTGTCTTCCCGTTGTTTACCGGGGTTAGATTGAATGGACGTGAGAGATGATAGTCGCAGGTATGGCAATAAAGGTTAGCTCTGGCGCACGATGCGTTGTCTATTATCATTGTTTTGCAGGAGGAAGAAAGGAATGAAACAGAACAGAACCAATATACGGCGCCTCAGGCACCCCAAACCAAAAAGTGGAATCCGGCACATCATGGCCAGCACCCTTGGGTGTTGTCTCTTTATGCTCTATTTTCCTGTTGCTGCCCATGGCCTTAGCCGCTATACCACCATCACCAATACGGTTACTGATGCGGTTACTGGTTTGGAGTGGCAGAGAACCGATGATGGTAACACCTACACCTGGATAAATGCTCTTGCCTATTGTGAAGCTTCAGCTCTTGATGGCAAATTTGACTGGCGGCTGCCCAATATCCGCGAACTCAAATCTATTGTTGATTTCACCAAAGAGCATCCAGCCATCGACCCGGCTTTTATTAAGGCTCTGTTCCCGTTAAGTGTTGAAAAATAAGCAATGGTTCTTATCTTTTTGATATATCACAAGAAGGAGGGAACCATGGAGAACGAGTCCTTTTCTAAATTGTTAGTTCAAATCACCGAGATGGATCATCGGCAA